>JAFNGD010000061.1:0-1152 GCA_017885365.1 Nitrospirota bacterium | reverse complement strand
CCCGGCCCAGAGCAGCAGGAAGACCGTCTCCCGGTGCAGGTGCCGGTCCTTCCACCGGGGGAGCACTCGCTGTATTGCCTGGACCAGGAAGGCGGACCAGGGGAAGAGACCTCCTGCGAGCACGGGGATGAAGAACCAGAAGGGCTTGTACCGGGCGTGCACCTTCGTGAGGTAGCGCTCGAAATGTTCATGGATGAAGTAGAAGTGGAAGAACTCGGGATTCGCCCGCTGCACCAGGATGTGCCAGGGCGCCGCGATCATTAGAAAGAGGGCGATCCCCGAGGGGAGATACAGCGAGCGCAGGATGCTCCACTGATTCATGACGAGCATCCAGGCGAAGATGATCATCCCCGGGATAACGACGCCGATCAGACCCTTGGTGAGCATGGTCAGGCCGCAGCTGGCATAGAAGACGTAGAGTAGCGCGCGCCGCTTCCATCCGTCCGGTTCGCGCAGGGCGATCAGGAACGCGCAGAGCGACAGGGTGAGCAGTGCCGTTACCGGCAAGTCGAGAATAACTATCCTGCTCAATGCGTAGTAGAGGACGGTTGTTGCAAGGACGATCGCCGACAGGATTCCCGCTCTGCGGTTGAAGAGCGTCGTTCCGGTCATGTAAAGGGAAAGGCAACCCAGGAGGGCGAACAGAGCAGGCGCCAGCCGTAGGGACCACTCGGACAGACCGAATAATTTTATGGAGAGCGCGGTAAACCAGTAAACGAGCGGCGGCTTCTCGAAGTATTTCACGCCGTTCAAGCGCGGCGTGAGCCAGTCGCCGGTAGCGACCATCTCACGGGGGATCTCGGCGTACCTTCCTTCGTCAGGCACCGACAGCGGCCGGCTGCCGAGGAACAGGGCAAAGAACAACCCGATGAGGACGAAGAGGACGACGGCGTCACGAAGGCGCGGGCCTTCGGCTGGTCCGGCTCCGGGACGGATATCGGGAGTATCAGTGGTCATGGGCGAGTTCGGCTTGGTCAGGGTGAACGGCCTGGATAGCAAGCGACCGTTCAAGGCGCCATAGTATCCCTCTATCGGACTGATGTCAAACGGATTTCACCGGGCGGTGAAAAGGGAGGATGTTGTGCTTCTGCAGGCCAGGTGTGTGGGAAGGTCCTACTTCCCCGGCTCCGTGGACCGCATCTCGCAGGCCAT
>JAFNGD010000060.1 GCA_017885365.1 Nitrospirota bacterium | reverse complement strand
CGAAATATTTCACGGACATCTTTTTACTGGAAACGAGCCAGAAGAGCAAGGAAGGCTACGAGATCTACGATTACAAGCTCCAGTTCAAGTACAAGGGGTTATAATGGCTGCTCCCGCGATATTCGACAAACTGCAGAAGATCCCGACGAAGACGCGCACCGGGGCGTTCGCGGGCCTGATCATCGCTCTGGTGGTCATCTTCATATGGCAGGTCCATATTCCGAAGACGGCCGAGATCCGGAAGCTGGAAGGCGAGATAGAGCAGGAGCAGGCAAAGATACGGGAGAACGCCGCGAAGATCAAGCAGCTCGACCAGCTACGAGTGGAAGTGAAGGCGCTTCAGGAGCGGCTCAAGGTGCTGACCGAGCAACTGCCTCCTGAATCTGAGGTCTCCGGCCTCCTCCGTCAGATTCAGGGATTGGTGAACAAGGCCGGTCTGTCGCTCAAGTTGTGGAAGCCCGACAGACGCAGGACTCATTCGAGCGGCATGTACGAAGAGATCCCCATCACGCTCAAGCTGACTGGCGGTTACCATAATGTCGCCCTCTTCTTCGACAGCGTGAGCAAGCTGACCCGGATCGTGAACATGCTGAACGTCAAGATGGATCAACCAAAACTGGCGAAGAACGGGACCATGGAGATCAATATTGACTGCACGGCCATGACCTTTGCAGCAGTGGAGAAGAAAGTTGAGACACCAACCACGACCACTAAACAGGCTAAGTAAACGGTTCGCGGCGGCATTGGCGTTCCTGCTCCTGGCTACGGCCGGCCTGACCGGCTGCTCGGACAAGACCAAGCCGGCGGCGACGGCCACTGCGCCGGCGCAACAGCCAAAGTCGGCGGTGACGGCGACCGCGGTGCAGGCCAAGGCCGAGGAGAAGCCGGCTGCGATCTACGCGTACAATCCAGCAGGCCGGCGGGATCCCTTCACACCCATCATCATCAAGGAAGAGAAGAAGGCCATGGCCGGCGCGAAAGCGCCGCTGGAACGGTATCCCATCAGCGAGTTCAAGCTGGCCGGCATCATCTGGGGCGGGCTCGGCTATCATGCCATGCTCGAAGGACCCGACGGAAAAGGCTATTTCGTCCGCGTGGGCACCAAGGTCGGGCCGAACCAGGGCGTCGTGAAGAAGATCACGCAGACCACGATGGTCATCGAGGAAAAATATAAGGATCCGCAAGGGGAAATGAACCGCAAGGAAATTGTCATCGAGCTCCGTAAAAAACAGGAGGGGACACCATGAAATCCATACAACCCCTTAAGCACATCAGCATTCGGGGAAGAAAAGGGGGCGCGGGCTTACCAGCCACAGCGCAGGCCGGTCACCGGCACGGCGTATGGGGCATCGTGCTCCTGACGATCGTGTCCCTCATATTCACCGGCTGCGCCAGCGTCACAGGGCCAGAAGCCGGGCAGCCCGCAGTTCGAGTGGCCATCCAGTCGATCACCCCACAGGAGACCGACACGCGCACCGAGATCGTGATCGTGGGGAGCGACCCAATCCTGCAGTACACCTCGTTCCAGCTTACCGAGCCGCTCCGGCTGATCGTTGACATCACCGATGCGGACCTCGCGATGTTCAAGGACAAGATCACGGTGAACAAGGGGCCCGTGATCGACATCACTCCCAGCCAGGTCGATAATATCGCCCGGCTCGAGATCGCCCTTTCTCAGTCCGTGGACACCAAGGTCTACCAGCAAGGCGGCAAGCTCATGGTAGAGCTCGCGAAGCCCGTCGAGGCAGCAAAGGCCTCGCCCGAAGCGGTACCGCCCCCGCCGGTTCCCGAGGTCCCGAAAGAGCAAGCCCCGGCAACCGAGACACCAGCTGTTCCGGCTGCCGGCGGAGAGGCCGGATCTGCGAAGATCGTAAAATCGGTCAAGGCCACCGGCAGCAAAGAGGGGGCCAAGGTGGTGATCACCGCTGATGGTACCATGAAGCCGAACTCCTTTATGATCGAGGGGAAACGGCTCGTCATCGACGTTCCCGGTGCAAAAAGCCGAGTGCGGCCCAGCGTGATGCCGGTCAGGAAAGGCGGCCTGGACAAGGTACGCGTCGGACAGCATACGACGCCCGAGCAGAAGGTGCGGATCGTCCTTGATCTTACGAAACCCATGGACTATACCGTCACCCCCGAGGGGAACACACTCGTGGTCGCCATGACCATCGCTACGTCGCCGAAGCCCGAGGAAAAACCCCAGGAGCGCGCAGCGGCACAGCCGCAGGAAGCAGCCCCGGCGGTGACGGAGAAGGCCGAGAAAGAAGCTCCTCAGGCGGTCCCGCAGGAAGCAGCGCCGGTCGCTGCCCCCGAGGCCGCGGCCCCGCAGGAGCGCGCCGAGTTGCGTCAGCAGCCCCAGGCCGGCGCAGCGATGGTGATGGGCACGAAGAAATACGGCGGACGCCGCATATCCCTTGATTTGCAGGACGCCGACTTGGTGAATGTGCTCCGCCTGTTCGGCGAGCTCGCGAACCTCAACATGATCCTGTCTCCGGACGTGAAGGGCAAGGTCACAGTCCGTCTGGTGAACATCCCCTGGGACCAGGCGATGGAGATCATTCTGAAGATGAACGGGCTCGGCTTTATCATCGAGGACAATATCCTCCGGATCGCGTCCATGGGCGCCCTGGCAAAGGAAGCGGACGATGAACTCCGCACCAAGGAAGCAAAGAAAAAGGCAGAGGACCTGATCACGCGCATCATCCCGGTCAACTATTCGACAGCGGCCGCGATCGAACCAACGATCAAGAAGTCCCTTTCTGCCCGCGGCGAGACGGTGGTGGACGCGAGGACGAACACCCTCATCGTAAAGGATATTCCAAGGAACGTTGACGAAGTGGTGGCGCTTATCAAGCAACTCGACACGCCGACGCCGCAGATCATGATAGAAGCGCGGATCGTGGAAGCCTCCCTGACCTTCAACCGCTCGCTTGGCGTGCAGTGGGGCGGAACCTTTAACGCCAGCGCGGCCACCGGGAACCCCACGGGTCTCAAGTTCCCGAACAGCATCGGCATGACCGGCGGCCCGACCATGGGTGCCGTGCCCTCAGGCAACGGCAACTACTTCGTGAACATGCCCGCTCCAGCCGGCGCAAACACGGGCGGCGGAGCATTGGGCTTCCAGTTCGGCTCGCTGAGCAAGGCGCTGAACCTCGACCTCGTCCTGTCAGCTCTCGAGTCGACGGGCGAAGGAAAAGTGATCTCCACGCCGCGGGTGAGCGCGCTGGACAATAAGGAAGCCAAGATCGAGCAGGGCGTTTCGATCCCCTACGCGACGTCCCAGGCTGGCGGAGCGACGAACGTCCAGTTCATCGATGCAAAGCTCTCCCTGACCGTTACGCCTCACGCCACGCCGGACAATCGAATATTCATGAAGATTCAGGCCACGAAGAACGCACCTGACAACTCTCTTCTCGGCGCGGGCGGCCAGCCGTCGATCCGGAAAAACGAGGCGACAACGGAAATCCTTCTTACGGACGGTGAGACCGCGGTCATCGGCGGCATCTTGGTCCTCGACCGCGGCCAGACGTCCACCAAGGTCCCGTTCCTGGCAGACATCCCGCTTATCGGGTGGCTGTTCAAGAGCACCAGCATCACGGAGGATAAGCGAGAGCTCCTGATCTTCATCACCCCGAGGATCGTGAAGCAGGAAGTGATATAGCACTGAAGGTACGGAGGTATTTCATGAAGACCCTAACATATCGTTATACTCTGCCGGTTCTATTGCTTTTGGTCTTGCCGGTCCTCTTGGCGGGGGGATGTGGTTCCGATCTGGCCGATAGCCAGGGATGCCCATCCGGGAGCTACCCTGCCAACGCAACGGATACGATCACGGGAAGTCCCGACAGCACCTTTGTTGGACTGTCGAGTGTTGGAGCCGTGTTCTCGGGTGGGTCGGTCCTTTACACGCCGGTCACATTCACAGTGACCGACTCCAGGGGCGTTCCTCGGAACAATGTCTGTCTCTCAGTTTATACCGGAGATACGGCGACAGGACCGGGTCCCTTCTGGTATACTGATGCGACCTATGGGACGGTCATCACCGGCACCGGGCCGTATAATTATCGGACGGTTGCGACGAATGATGCCGGCGTGGCAAATTTATACTGGTCGACGGCGGTCCTCCCGCCCGGGAACCCCAGGACGCTGACAACGCCTCCGTCTACCTATACTGCGGGCACGGACCAAGCGGGAACATCGTATATCCAGGTTTACTCGGGTGCCAAGTCCGATACGTTTAACGTCAATTGGACGGTCAAAGGAGAACCGGCTACGTAATAAATACAATGCACGCATGATCACTGTTCAAGCGGGACAATATTCCGCTTGAACTTGTTTCTTGAGTCCATGGGGCTCCCATTCTATTATGCACAATAGGGATCGGCTAAGCCAAAAGGGTGCAGCAGGATGGACATCGTGAACCGCTACCCTGGCAGATTTATGTGGACAAAGCGATAAATAATGGTTATAATATACATGATTCATAATTGTATCTGCCATGACGATGAGGTTCTAAATCGCTTTCATCGTGAACACTGATCTCGATCGAGTCTTCGATAAGAACACATTGGATTTCTCAGAGAGATAGTTCTGGCGGATGGGGAGGGAAGGGATGAGACAGAAACGCATAATCCTGATTGTCCTGTTCTTGGCGATCTTCCTATGCAGTTGTGGGACGAATTTTAATGATTCGGCAGGTGGAGGCACGACGGAAACCCCGACACCAGCCCCGACACCAACGACCGTCAGTGTATCGCTTTCTTCCGCAGCCATTGGTTCGGGAGGGAACACGACAGTTACCGCGACCGTGACCGATGCGAGTTCGGTCGTGGTGCCCAACGTCACCGTCTCATTCTCCGTCATCAGCTTGACGACGGGAAGCTTTAGTCCCGTGTCGGCTGTCACCAATGCGTCCGGCGTGGCCACGTCCACCTTTACGGCAGGAGCATCGGTAAACGCGCTGGCGACAATACAGGCCACCGTTGCCGTCGGCACGGGAACGATCAGCGGCAGCGCTTCGATCACGATCGGCACGCCGCCCCAAGTCCCCACTTCGATCGTGGTCACCCTGGGCTCAACGTCCATCCTCTCGTCGGGTAATACGACGGTGTCCGCAACCGTCAGGGACGCGGCAGGGGCGCTCATGAGCGGCGTGAACGTGACGTTTGCGGTCAGCGATGCGACAGCGGGGAGTTTTACAGCAGGGACGGCATCTACTACCGCAGGCGTGGCGAAAGACATCTTCACGGCGAATGCGGTAGATAATGTGGTTACGATCACCGCGACCGTCGGGACCCTGAATAACAGCGCTTCGCTGACCATCGGCAATCCTACTCTGACGCCGGCGAGCATGACCATATCATCAACGCCGCTGTCACTCAACATTCAAGGCCAGTCAACGGTGTCCGCAACGCTTCTTACCAGCACCGGGGCACCGGCATACAATAATACGGTTACGTTCACGATCACTTCGGGTACGGCGCTGGGTAGTTTCAGCGCAGCCGTGTCGCAGCTCACAATCACGGCGGTCACCAACGCCTCGGGCATCGCCAGCACGACCTTCTATGCCGGCACGTCATCGGGCGTGGTGAACATCCAGGGATCCGCTACGGGCGTACCGTCCCAGAACGTATCCATAAACATCACGAGCGCCCCGGCCTCACTCACGGTAGGCGCCACGAACCCGGGCCTGCAGAGCGGCCAGAATACGAACATATCCGCCACCGTCAGGAACATCCTGAACAATCCCGTGACGGACGGGACAACCGTTACGTTCACGATCTCAGCCGGCGCGACAAATGCGGGCAGTCTTTCGTCGGCAACGGGCACGACTGTGAACGGTGTCGCCTCCGTCACATTCACCGCCAGTTTGGTCAACAACGGAAGTCTTGTGATCATGGCGACGGCCGGATCCGCATCGGGCACGGTCTTGATCACGGTTAGTGCGGCAGCGGCGCAGAGCATCGAGTTCGTTACCGCAACTCCGCAGGTGATCGGCATATCCGGATCGGGGGTTGCATCCTCCTCGCTCGTGACATTTATTGCAAAGGACACGAACGGCAGTCCGAGATCAGGGGTCTCGGTAGCCTTTACGCTGTACGGTCCTTCCGGGTCTTCGCTTGCCGCGCCGAGCGGCAGCACCGGCTCGGATGGAACGGTATCGGCGAACCTGCAGGCCGGCACCGTGGCCGGGCCTGCAAGGATCGTGGCAACGGTGACGCTGCCCAGCGGCGCAACGATCTCAACATCCTCGGGCAACATATCCATCGGCGGCGGCGTGCCTTCCGACCGGTGGTTCAGCGTGGCGGTCTCGAAGTTCAATCTCGACGGCCTCACCTGCAATAACGTCCAGTCCACGCTCACGGCGTACATTGCAGATAGGTTTGGAAACTATAATATTCTGCAGGGGACGTCGGTTTCCTTTTCAACGGATGCCGGCGCCATAGATACGAGCAACGTGACAAATGCCCTGGGGATCACGAATTCCGTTTACCGGACCCAGGACCCGAGACCGACCGATGTGGCGCCGGCCGCGTGGGAAACAGCTGCAGGACTGTTCTACACCGATGGCACGGGGACAATACGAAACCCCCGCGACGGGTATATATCCATTCTTGTTTCAACCACAGGAGAAGAGTACTTCCAGGACGAAAATGCTGACGGATTGTTTACCAGTTCATTGAATGCGACGGCCTGCCCACTTGGCTTTACCTGTACGTGCGTTGGAGGTGGGCTCATCATACCCTCTGACGGTACGAGAACATGCTCAGGCAATAGGTCCGAGGCATTTGCTAATCTTCCCGAGCCATTCTTGGATTCCAATGACAACGGACAGCCTGACGCTGGAGAATTGTTCTTTGACTGGCAGGGTGGTGCGACCGGTGTTCCCGGCGCTACCGCTGGCGTGTATAATTACCCCAATAGTGTATGGGACTCACGTATACCCGTATTCCGGAATGTGAACCTCGTCTACACCGGTCCTCCGAACTTTGGACCCAACACAAGCCGCATCGAGAGCGATTCTGCCGGTTCTGGGCCGGTAACCCTTCCCGTGGGAGGAAGCGAGGTCTTCTATGTGTATGTCAGCGATATCAATTTGAACACGCCTATTGCCGGAACGAACATCTCCCTGGCCTCAGACGATTCGGCCGCAAAGATAACATTGATCGGCGGCTCGACGACCATCGCTGATGGTCTGTCAACCGGTCCTTCCGTTCTGACGTACGTAGTAAAGAATACGACAACATCGGCCTTGCCTATCTATCCGACGCTGCTCGCAACCTACAATTGGCCCGGCACCTGCGGTGCGATAAATACGACGATTTCCTATGCTGGATTGGTAACGTTGCGGCCCGTGGCGCCGGCAGCGCCGAGCATGACTGCGACCGCGGGAAGCGCAGGCACAGGCGTGATTATCCTGCAGTGGCCTCCGGTGACCGGTGCAACGTCGTATAATATCTACTCGGGAACCGCGCCTGGACCGGTGACTTTGATTCCCGGGGTAACCACCAGCCCCAATAGCTTTACCGGCGTTCCGGGAACGACGTATTACTTTGCGATGACCGCATCGAATTCGGGCGGAACAAGTCCAAAATCGTCTGAGGTCAGTGCGGTAGCGCCGTAGCACGAGCGTGGCATGAGTATCCTGTGATGACTTGAAGATCAATTAGGCCGGACTGATTATATTGATCCGGTAGAAAATGAAACTGAGTGCACCCCTGCTAGAGACGCAAGGGTGCACTTCTTTTTTCCATGCGTCACGTATATCTCAGGGGTGTAGAGTAGGGCATGAAATTCCTTCGTGATATTATTGCGACTGGACCTATATTCTTTTCATGCGGAGATCATGAAGAGGTGACAAGATCCAGCCTGTCCTCAGGTGCGGGGATTGTGGTCCCCTATCGTTTATGTTAACGCTGGGAAGATCCGGTGGATTGAATCGCAGGAATAGGGAGAGAACAACTCTTCTTGAATTTTTCGCTTGTAATAGCGGTCATCCGTGTCCTGATCAATCACAGGATGGTCACGTGATTAAAGCAACATACACATTGAAAAAAGAATTAATGCATAGTCTGGAGTCGAACGATCTTGGTGCGATCGTTTCCCTCGCTCAGCGGAACAGAAAGGTCATTTCGCGGCTGGTCCGCATCGCCTATAATAAGGATACCCTTGCCGGCTGGCGTGCAATCATCGCCGTTGGTCTCATCGCTAGAGAAATGGTGACGACGGATCACGAGTTCCTGCGCGAGACCTGCCGGAAGCTATTGTGGTCGCTCACGGACGAGTCCGGCGGGATCGGCTGGTCAGCGCCCGAGATGCTCGGCGAGATCGTGAGCGCCGACCCGGTGCGTTTCCAGGATATCATCCCGCTGATCGCATCGGCCTATGAAGTGGAAGAGGATGTGTTCCGGGCCGGGGTGCTCTACGCGCTCGGGAGGATCGCCGATAACGCGCCGGAACTGGCAGCGCCGCATCAGAAGATCGTCATCATGTCCCTTGTTGACCGGGACCCGCTGGTCAGGGTCCGCGCCATCGGGCTCATCAGTCTGCTCTGGCCATGGGCGAAAAGCCGCGGTATCTGGAGCCGGGAATACTGCGAGCGGATCAGCTTGTCCCTGGACAGGCTGATCTCGGACCAGGGAGAGGCGTGGGTATATCAGGGGGATGACTTCATTTCACTTCAGGTTGGCGAGGAAGCAATGGCTTTGTTAAAAAATATCAAATAATCAGCATGTTATATATTTTTTACCATATACTTGACAGTGACACGCTCATATTTTATAATAATGTTATTATCATATTGAGGTAACCATGGCAACAACCGCGAAAAGAGACTACTACGACATTCTCGGGGTGAACAAGAAAGCGACCGAGGCTGAGCTTAAGAAGGCCTTCAGGAAGCTTGCGCGCAAATTCCATCCCGACGTGAACCCCGGCGATAAGACCTCTGAGCAGAAGTTCAAGGAGTTGAACGAGGCATACGAGGTCCTTTCCGATGCGAAGAAGCGCAAGCAGTACGACCAGTTCGGCCATGTCGCGTTCGAGCAGGGGTTCGGACAGGGGCCCGGACCGGGACCGGGACCGGGACAGGGATCCGGGTTCGAGGGGTTCAGAGGCCCGGGGGCCGAGCAGTTCGGCCGCGGCGGGTATGAGGACATCTTTGGCGATCTTTTCGGCGGACGCAGTACGCGGCCGCGGGGCCCGCAGAAGGGCGAGGACATCACCTATACTGTCGAGGTCGATCTCGAAGATGCGATCTTCGGCAGGACCATGCAGGTCGATCTGCAGCGCGAGGTGAGCTGTACGGTATGCGGCGGGAGCGGCGCCAAGCCGGGGTCATCGCCGCGCACCTGTCCGACCTGCCTCGGGGCCGGGAGCATCACTCAGGGAAAGGGCTTCATGCATTATTCGCAGACCTGCCCCGCCTGCCAGGGCATCGGAACGATCAATGCCGATCCCTGCACGAACTGCGGCGGCAGCGGTGTGACCGCCCGGTCGGAGCGCATCAACGTGAAGATCCCGCCGGGCGTGGACAACGGGTCCAAGGTGCGCATGGCCGGCATGGGCGCGGCCGGTGTGAACGGCGGGCCTCCGGGCGATGTCTACATCATCACGCGGGTAAGGCCGCACCATTACTTCGAACGGAGGGGAGACAATCTCTATTCCGAGGCGAAGGTGACGGTGAAAGAGGCAGCGTTGGGGGAGAAGGTCGAGGTGCCGACCGTGGACGGCATGGTCATGTTGAGCCTTCCGCCCGGCGTTCAGACCGACCAGCAGCTGAAGCTGAAGGGAAAGGGTGTGCCGCACTTCGGCGGAGCCGGTGTGGGAGACCATTACGTCACGATCAAGGTCGTCACCCCGACGGGGCTCCCCGAGCGCGGCAAGGAGCTCCTGCGCGAGCTCGACAAGCTGCATCCTATGAATCCGCGGCAGGATGTCACGTTCCGGGGATTCAGAAAACGCTGACCCGGTGATGCGGCGGTACTGCATCACGAGTCGGTGTCGACGCCGTGAAGGTTGATGAGGACAAGCATATGGCTACGCGGGGACATAAACTGTATATGATCAGCGTCGTGTCGGAGATGCTGGGGATCCATCCCCAGACGCTCAGGATCTACGAACGGGAAGGGTTCATCAAGCCGAAACGAAGCGGCGGGAACACCCGCCTGTATTCCGAGGAGGATGTGGAACGGCTTGAAATGGTCCTGCGGCTCACCCGGGAGCTGGGGGTGAACCTGGCCGGGGTGGAGGTGATCCTTTCCATGCGCGAGAAGATGGAGCGGATGCAGCGGGAAATGGAGGAGACCATCATCATGCTTCGCGAGGAGCTTGCCCGCGAGATCGCCCGGCGTGAAGAGGCACGGAATGCCCTCGTGCCGGTCCGGCGGATCACGGTGAAGCGGGGAGAGTAATCAGTTCGGAGTCGGGAGGATACCATGGCGCGTTTCGATAAATTTACCTTGAAATCCCAGGAGGCGGTGCAGGCCGCTCAGGAACTGGCAGCGAAAAGCAAACACCAGCAGATCGAACCGGAACATCTCCTGCGTGCGCTCATCGACCAGCAGGATGGCGTTGTCATGCCGGTCCTGAAAAAGCTCGGCGCGGACCCGGCCGCAGTCAGGGCGGACATCGATCAAGCCCTGGACAGGCTCCCGAAGGTGGAGGGACTGGTCCAGACCTACCTGTCCGCCCGGTTGAACAAGCTCTTTGAGAAGGCGGAGCAGGAGGCAGGCAGGCTGAAGGACGAGTACATCAGCGCGGAGCACCTTCTGATCGCGGCGGCGGACGGCGACGGCGCGGCGCGCGATGTGCTTGCCCGGCACGGGATCACGAAGGACCGCATCTTCACGGTGCTCGTCGACATCCGCGGCTCCCAGCGCGTCACGGACCAGAATCCCGAGGACAAGTACCAGGCCCTCACGCGGTACGGCCGCGACCTGACCGACCTTGCGAGGCGGGGGAAGTTGGACCCGGTCATCGGCAGGGACGAGGAGGTCCGGCGCGTGGTGCAGGTGCTTTCGCGCAGGACCAAGAACAATCCGGTGCTGAT
>JAFNGD010000059.1 GCA_017885365.1 Nitrospirota bacterium | reverse complement strand
AGCAAAGATCGTGGGCAAAGAACGGAACGCGGCGGATGCCGCGAAGAAGCTGAACACCTGGGTCTACGAGACGATCGACAAGCAGGCGGTCGTGAGCATCCCCAGCGCTGTCGAGGTCCTGCAGCAGAAGGTGGGCGATTGCAACGAGCACACGACGCTGTACACCGCGCTGGCACGCGCCGCGGGCATCCCCGCGCGCATGGCCGCGGGTATCGTTTACATGAAGAACGGTTTCTACTACCATGCCTGGCCCGAGGTCTGGCTCGGCGAATGGACGGCCATCGATCCTACGTTCGGTCAGTTCCCGGCCGATGCCACGCACATCCGCTTCGTCACCGGCGACCTGGCGAAGCAGGCCGAGATCATGAGACTGGTGGGAAAATTGAAAGTGGACGTGATCGAATATAAATAATCAATCATCGACGAGCACCGAGGACAGAAAGACATTTTCACCGCAGAGGACGCAGAGAACGCTGAGAAGAAACTTTTCGATATTTAAATTCAGGACTTCTGTTGTCCCTCTGCGATCTCCGCGATCTCTGCGGTAAAACGATATTTTTTCTTGATTTTATCCGTGTTCATCCATGGTTAAAGAGACCAGCATGATCAAGCTCACCGGCCTCACCAAGCAGTATGGCAATCTCATTGCCGTGAAGAGCATCGACCTCGAGGTCAAGGCCGGCGAGGTATTCGGCTTTCTCGGCCCCAACGGCGCGGGAAAGACCACGACCATCAAGATGATGGCGGGGCTCCTCCAGCCCACGGGCGGGAGCGTGTCTATCGGCGGCTTCGATGTGCAGAAGGAGCCGCTCCAGGCCAAGGCCATCACCGGCTTCATCCCCGACCGGCCGTACCTTTACGAGAAGCTCACCGCCGGTGAGTTCATGCGGTTCGTCGCGGAGCTGTACGCCATGCCGTCAGCGGACGGCCGCATCGCTGAACTGCTGGCGCTCTTCGGCCTGACCGACTGGGCCGGCGAGCTGGTCGAGAACTTCTCCCACGGCATGAAGCAGCGGCTCGTCATGGCCTCATCCCTCCTGCACCGGCCGAAGGTCCTCGTCGTGGACGAGCCCATGGTGGGGCTCGACCCGCGCGGCGCCCGGCTGGTGAAGGACCTCTTCCAGGACCTGGCCTCGCAAGGCGTGACGATCTTCATGTCCACCCATACTCTCGAGATCGTCGAGGCCATGTGCACCCGCGTGGCCATCATCAACAAGGGCGAGATCATCGCCGGCGGCAGCGTTGAAGATCTGGGCCGGCTGGCGCGGATGGAGAACAGCCACCTGGAGCCCATCTTCCTGAAGCTCACCGGCGGGGACGAGACGATCTAGGACCACACCGAGAAAGTGACCATGCACATCAAGGATTATCTGCCTTTTCTTCGCTGGTGGCCGGCGGTCACGCAGCGCACGCTGAAAGCCGACCTCCTGGCAGGGGTCACCGGCGCGGTCATCGTGCTGCCCCAGGGCGTCGCCTTCGCCCTCATCGCCGGCCTGCCGCCCGAGTACGGCCTCTACTCGGCGATCGTACCGGCCATCATTGCCGCATTGTTCGGCTCTTCCTATCATCTGATCTCGGGGCCCACGACCGCCATCTCCATCGTCATCTTCACCACCGTCAGCCCCCTGGCCGACCCCTCCGGCGCCCATTATATCCAGATGGTGCTGACCCTCACGTTCCTTGCCGGGCTGTTCCAGTTCGGCCTGGGCATGGCCCGCCTCGGGGCGCTTGTCAATTTCGTCTCCCATTCCGTGGTCATCGGGTTCACCGCCGGCGCCGCCCTGCTCATCGCCACGAGCCAGCTCGGCAATTTTCTCGGCGTCCCCGGTTCCAAGCGGCATGCTTTCATTCATGTGTGGGAGGACCTGCTGAGCGCGCTGCCCCGCACCAATCCGTACGTGGTCGCTATCGCCGTTACGACGCTGATCGCCGCGGTCCTGTTCCGGCGCTATCTCCCGCGCCTGCCGGGCATGCTGTTCGCCATGGTCATCGGCAGCGTGCTCGCCGCAGTCCTGCACGGGAAGGAGCACGGCGTACGGCTCATCGGCTCACTGCCGGGCCACCTGCCACCCCTGTCCAGCCCCGACCTCTCGACCGCCGCGGTGCGCGAGCTTGCGCCGGCCGCGCTTGCCGTTGCCATGCTCGGCCTCGCCGAAGCGGTCTCCATCGCCCGGGCGGTCGCCACGCGCTCCCATCAGCGCATCGACAGCAACCAGGAGTTCATCGGCCAGGGGCTCTCCAACATCATCGGCAGTTTCTTTTCGAGCTACGCGGCATCGGGCTCGTTCACCCGCACCGGGGTGAACTACGAGTCCGGCGCGAAAACACCGATGGCGGCGGTCTTTGCCGCGCTGTCCCTCACGGCCATCCTCCTGCTGATCGCGCCGCTCACGGCCTACCTTCCCATCCCGGCCATGGCAGGCGTGCTGCTGGTCGTGGCCTACGGCCTGATCGACTTCCATCACATCCGCACGATCATCCGGACGAGCACCTCCGAGGCCGCGGTGCTCGCGGTCACCTTCCTGGCGACGCTCCTCGTGGAGCTGGAGTTCGCCATTTACGTCGGCGTCATCCTTTCCCTCCTGCTGTACCTCAACAGGACGTCCCACCCGCACTTCATCATCCTCGCGCCGGACCCGGGCAGCGACCGGAGGAGTTTCATCAATATTACGAGGAAGCCGGTAGATGAGTGCCCGCAGCTTAAGATGATCCGGATCGACGGGTCGCTTTTCTTCGGCGCCGTGGACCATTTCGCCCAGGAGCTGCGCGCCATAACCAGGAACACGCCCGAACAGGCCCATCTCCTGATCGTCGGGA
>JAFNGD010000058.1 GCA_017885365.1 Nitrospirota bacterium | reverse complement strand
CGGAGCAAGACCTTCCTGAAGTTCGGCCTGGTCGGCGTGAGCGGCGTGGTCGTGAACCTTGTCTCGTTCACGATGCTCCTGAAGCTGGGAATGAACAAGTTCCTCGCGTCGCCGTTGGCGATCGAGGTCTCGATCATCACGAACTTCTTCCTGAACAACTTCTGGACCTTCTCGCAACGGGACATGAACGACAAGATCCACATCCGGGGCCTGAAGTTCAATGTCGTTTCCGTTATCGCCCTGGTGGTCAGCTACTCAACCTTCCTGCTCCTGAGCGTCCTCGATCCTAATGGCATCCCGCAGGTCCATCAGGCCATCAGCATCGTGCCGGCCACGGTTATCAATTACTTCCTGAACTCCTACTGGACGTTCAAGGAGTAGGAGAAGGAAGTCTCTTCAACTCGCCGTATCCCGCAGATCTCAAAAAAAGCATTTTTCCCTCTTGACAAATTGACACGCCATATGTATAGTACGTTTAGAAAGTTCTAAACGTACGAAAAGCGAGGAGGGCGTCATGGGTCATGTAGAGCTTTGGCATTTCTTGGCGAGTCTTGGATTTTGCATGTTTGTGGCTATCATCATTATAACCGTCATTCATCGAAGATTTCAGGTCATGATGGCAGATCTATGCGAAGGAGAGGCCCGGGCACGGTTCTGGACCTTGGCAATAGAGGCGTGGTTCTTTCTGTCCAGCATCACAGCATCCCTTACCTGGCGTCCGGATGGTCAGGAAGAAAGACAATTATTCTTAAGTAGCATCTGTTTGGTCAAGAGTGGGTTACATGGAATGTCCAACTCGATCATGCTATTTTCTGCAGGTTTGATCGCGTTTATTGTTATCCGGAAGTTCAAGGGCAAAGAAACAACAGCTTTGCAGAGGGAGGCAGCATGACGGACCACGTTCATGAACTTCAGCACGGCACCATGGAAACAATGGGACGAATTACAGCTTTTTGGGGGTTCAGTAAGATCATGGGCCAGCTTTACGGTCTACTCTATCTCTCTCCGAAGCCTCTGACCCTCGACGAGATGGCGGCAAGTCTCTCGATCAGCAAGGGTAATGTGAGCATCAACATACGGGCTCTTGAGCGATGGAACATGGTCCGGCAAGTCTGGATCAAGGGAGACAGGAAAGATTTCTATGAGGCTGAAACTGATTTCTGGAAGATCATCAGGGGTGTGTTGAAGGAGCGTGAAAAGAAGGAGTTTGATCAGGCTCTCGGAGCTATCGGCGGACTTCGAAAAAGGGGAGAAGAAGCTCACAAGAAGGTGAAGAATGCAGAAACGGCTTTTGCGGTCGAGCGGCTGAAAAAGCTCGAGGATTTCATATCAACCATGGACCAGCTTGTCGGCATGATGCTGACATTGGAAGACGTGAAGCGAAACTTCTTCGGATTAGGGAAGAAGAAGTAAGAAGTAAATAGAATGGAGGGCGCTATGGACTCCTCGGCGATACATGTGGTCACCGGAGCATATGGTTTTTCAGGTAAATACATGACAAAGCGGCTGCTTGCGGCCGGACATAAAGTGAGGACACTGACTAATTCATATAACCGCGAGAACCCGTTCGACGGCCGTGTTAAGGCCTTTCCCTATCATTTCGACGATCGGGAAAAGCTAGTCGAGTCGTTAAGCGGCGCGTCTGTCCTGTATAACAATTATTGGGTGCGGTTCAATCATCGGAACTTTTCCTATGCTCAGGCAGTTGAGAACAGTCTGAAATTGTTCGACGCCGCGAAGCATGCCGGCATTAAACGCATCGTCCATGTCAGCATTACCAATCCCTCGCCCGACTCGCCGTTGGAATATTTCAGCGGTAAAGCGAAGCTGGAAAAAGCGATCATGGCATCGGGGATGTCCTACGCAATATTGCGGCCGGCGGTGCTGTTCGGCAAGGAAGATATCCTGATCAACAATATCGCCTGGTTCTTGAGAAAATTTCCGGTCTTCGGGGTCTTCGGAGATGGGAAATATCGGCTTCGGCCGATCTATGTTGGCGATCTGGCCGATTTGGCTCTTGAGCAGGGTACAAGGACCGAAAATGTCACGATCGATGCCATTGGTCCGGAGACATTCACCTATCGTGAACTGGCAAGTGAAATAGGAACGGCCATCGGTAAACGGAGGCCAATAATATCTGTACCGCCGATGCAGGGGTACCTCCTTGGCAAGCTCGTGGGTCTATTCCATCATGATGTGACGATAACCTATGATGAAATACACGGGCTTATGGCTGACTTACTGTACACAGATGCCACGCCAGCCGGAGCTACGAAACTATCGGTATGGCTGAAGGAGAACGCCGCATCTGTTGGCTTGAACTACAGCAATGAATTGAAGAGAAGGAGGAATGGAGTAACATCTTACGAAAAACTCTAGTGTCATGCGACCAACATCTGTTGAATTGAATAGGGCATTATTATTCATCTACGCCGTCCCCGCCAATTCCGCCAGCTGCTGATCGAACTCTTTCGCTTTCTCGTCGTGCTCGTTCGTCGCGGCCTCCAACTCGGCGAACCGCGTATCGATGCGGGCCTTGTTCTCGCGGATGGCCTGCGAGAGCTTCTTGATGTTCAATGCTTCGCCCTTGACAGTTACTTCCAACAGCCTCTGCGTGTCCTGCTCGACGTCGTACTCGAGTTTCGTGATCTCCTCCTCGAGGGAGGCGATCTTTTTCTTCAGCGAGCCGAGGGCCTTTGATTTTTCCGATACGATGTGGGCGCGCTGCTTCTTCGCATCCTTCCGGTTCACATTTTTTTCCGCTTCCTGCTTCTTTTCCTTCTTCACGCGCACGCCGCCTTCGTCGCTCCAGCCGACGCGCTCGAGGAAGTCGAGGTAGGTGCCTTCGAAGACCGATACCGTATCATTGTCGTACACGATGAGCTTGGTGGCCACGGCCTCGAGGATCAGTTCGCTGTGGGTCACGATGATGACCGCGCCGTCGAAGGCCTCAATGGCCTCGATCAGCGAGTCGATGGACTCCATGTCCAGGTGGTTCGTCGGCTCGTCCAGCATGAGCAAGTTTGCCGGCGAGACCAGAAGCTTGCCGAGCAGCACCCGGCTCTTCTCCCCGCCCGACAGCACGCTCACCTTCTTGAGGGCGTTATCGCCCTCGAACATCATGAGGCCGCAGATCGCCCGGCTTTCGCCTTGGGCGTAGTCGGGGTGAGCGTCCATGATCTCCTGCAGCGCGGTCTTGTCCGGCCGCAGCCGGTTGATGTTCGTCTGGCCGAAGTAGGCGATCTTCGTGCTCGGGTGAAGCTTCACGCTCCCGCAGGTGGGCGACATCTCTCGCGCCAGAAGGTTCAGGAGCGTGGTCTTTCCCTTGCCGTTCTTTCCGATGACTGCGATGCGGTCCTTCTTGCCCACGCCGAAGCTGAGCCCGTCGATGAGCTTCGGGCCGTCGGGGGAGAAGGAAAAGGACAGATCCTCCACGGTCATCAGCCATTTCGCTTCAAAGGGCGCTGACCGGAACTTGAAATCGAGCGACCGGATCTCGTCGAGTTTGTCGAGCTTCTCGTGACGTGCAAGGGCCTTGACACGGGACTGCACCGCGCTTGCCTTGGTGGCCTGGGCGCGGAACCGGTTGATGAACTGCTCGACCTCTTTCCGCTTCTTCTCATCGTTCTGACGGGTCTTCTCGTAGATCTCCTCTTCCATGAGGATCTGGTCGTAGAGCTTCTGCGTGCCGCCCGCGACCTTCCGCATCTTGCAGCGGTGAATGATCATGGTGTGGGTCGTGACGCTGTCCATGAACTCCCGGTCGTGGGTGATGATGATGAGCTCGTTACGCCAGGCGCGAAGGAACTGGGTGATCCAGCGGACCGAGACGATGTCGAGATAGTTGGTGGGCTCGTCGAGCAGCAGGAGGTTCGGTTCGGACGCGAGGACCTTGGCGAGATTCAACCGCACCTGATAGCNNCCNGACNNCNNNGANCGNANNCNNCCNNNNTCGNCANTCNGAGCCCACCAACTACCTCGACATCGTCTCGGTCCGCTGGCTCATCCAGTTCCTCCGCGCCTGGCGGAACGAGATGATCATCATCACCCACGACCGCGACTTCATGGACAACGTGACGACCCACACCATGATCATCCACCGCTATAAGATGCGGAAGGTCGCGGGCAACACCCAAAAACTCTACGGCCAGATCCTGATGGAAGAGGAGATCTACGA
>JAFNGD010000057.1:204-3074 GCA_017885365.1 Nitrospirota bacterium | reverse complement strand
AGCGGACCCAGGAGGAGTTCTTTCATACCTTCAACACGCTGTATGAAGCGCAGAAGCAGATCGTACTTACGAGCGACCGCCAGCCCAAGGAGATCCCCGATATCGAGGAACGTCTTCGATCTCGTTTCGAGGCTGGTCTGATTGCCGACATTCAGCCACCCGACCTCGAGACGCGTATCGCGATCCTGAAGAAAAAGTCGGATCTCCAAAACATCCGGCTTCCCGACGATGTCGCGGCATATCTCGCAACGATCCTCAGGAACAACATCCGGGAACTGGAAGGGGGACTCATGAGGCTTGGTGCAATAGCGTCCCTTACGAACACCGAGATCACCGTTGACCTCGCCAAGGCCGAAATGAAGCACTTGGTCGACTTGAGGGAAAAGGTGATCACGAAAGAGCTTATCCAGAAGCTGGTCGCAGAGTCGTTCGGCGTGAAGCCCGCTGAACTGAAATCGAAACGTCGCACACGAACGGTCGTCCTGCCGCGCCAGGTGGCCATGTATCTCTGCAGGCATCTTGCCGGCTCCTCACTCCCGGAAATCGGCCAGTTCTTCGGGGGAAAGGATCACAGCACCGTGATCCATTCCTGCAATACCATCGAGCAAAAGAAGGAAAAAGACCCCGAGCTCAAGGCACGGATTGAAGCGCTTACAAAGCAGTTAAGGTCTTGATAGTTATGAGTTTTTCAAGATATAATTGTATTGCTATTTACCAGGTTTTCTGATAGTATTCGCGAATATCCTAGGGAGGCTTTCTGCATGAAATTGAAGATCAAGAAAGACGAAATCCTTAAGGGCTTGCAGCGGATCCAAGGCGTCGTCGACAAGAAGAACACGATGCCCATCCTTTCCAATATGCTCTTGATCGCCGACGGCAAGGGTGTCGAGATCGTCGCAACGGATCTTGAGATCGGCCTGCGAGGACGCTATACCGCGGAGGTGGAAAAGACCGGCGCCGTTACCGTATCGGCCAAGAAGATGTTCGAGATCGTGAGGGAACTTCCCGAGGAGAACATTCAGATACGCGTGGAAGACGGCAGTTGGGTGAAGATCGTTTCCGGTCGCTCCCAGTTCAAGCTCGTCGGCCTTCCGAAGGAAGATTATCCCAGCATGCCCGACGTTGCCGAAGAGGGGATGATTACCATTGCCGGGGATACACTCAGGGACATGATTAAGAAGACCCTGTACGCAGCCGGCGAGAACGACGCGCGGTACGTGCTGAACGGTTTGTTCGTGCATCTCACGCCGGACAAGGGCGGCCTTAATATCCGCATGGTTGGCACCGACGGTCACCGTCTGTCCATGATCGACCGCAGCGTGGAGGCAAAGCATAAGGAAGAGAGCGTCATCGTTCCGAAGAAGGCCATGATGGAGCTCCGCCGGCTGCTGGAGGAAGATGCATCGCAGGAAGGGTTTCAGATCGGGTTCAGCAAGAACCACGCCCTGTTCAAGCGGGGAGACCTCGTGATGGTTTCAAAGCTTATCGACGGCAATTACCCGAACTATCAGCAGGTGCTGCCTGCTCAGAGCACGAAAAAAGTCACCGTCTCCAGGGACCAGATCACCCATGCGGTGAAGCGTGTTTCGATCCTGTCCAAGGAAAAGACCAATGCCGTAAAACTTCAGCTCGAAAAGAACGCGCTGCTGTTGTCAACGAACAATCCCGAGGTAGGTGAGGCGAATGAAGAGCTCGAGATTGCCTATGCAGGCGATGGTCTGTCCATCGGGTTCAATTCGCGTTATTTGATGGATGTGCTCATGTCCATGGACGGCGGGAACATAACGCTCGAGCTCAACGACTCGCTTAGCCCTTGTCTTATCAAGGAAGAGGGGAACGATTCATACAAATGTGTCGTCATGCCGATGCGGGTGTAAACGTCCTTCTTTCTGACGAAGGACGAAGAAGAACTGCAGATTGGAAAGGTATATTGTAAAGCAAGCAAAACAGCTTCCCAGCTCCCTATTCAAACGGGTAATCTTCGATTCAGTATTGGTGTGAGGGATCATCCGCAGCGTGCGGACGAATCCCTCTTTTTACGAGGAGCGGATGGATTATACGGCAGACAGCATCAAGGTGCTCGAAGGGTTGGACGCGGTCCGCAAGCGGCCGGCCATGTATATCGGAAGCACCGGAAGCGTCGGCCTCCACCACCTAGTCTATGAGATCGTGGACAACAGCGTGGATGAGGCCATGGCGGGCTATTGCAAGAACATCGATGTTGTCATCCACGTTGACAACAGCATCACGGTGATCGATGACGGCCGCGGTATTCCGACCGAGATCCACAGCATCCAGAAACGGTCTGCCGCCGAAGTAGCGCTTACCGTGCTCCATGCAGGCGGTAAGTTCGACGGCGACGCGTACAAGGTCTCGGGTGGGCTTCATGGTGTCGGTGTCTCCGTGGTGAATGCACTGTCCGAATGGCTCGAGCTCGAGATCAAGCAGAAGGGCCAAGTCTTCCAGCAGCGCTACGAACGAGGGAAGCCGCAGGCGCCGCTGGCGGTGACCGGCACGACGACGGCCACGGGGACCAAGGTCACCTTCAAGCCGGATTTCCAGATCTTCGAGGAACGCGAGTACAGTTTCGACATCCTTTCCACGAGGCTTCGCGAGCTCGCGTTCCTGAACCGCGGTATCAAGATCACCATCCAGGACGAGCGCTCCGGAAAGAAGCAGACCTTCCTCTATGAGGGCGGCATCGTTTCGTTTATCGAGCACTTGAACAAGAACAAGACCGCACTCCACCCCGCTCCGATATTCCTTCAAAAGGACCGGGACGGGCTCTTCGTCGAGATCGCGCTCCAGTACAACGACAGTTATGCGGAGCAGGTCTTTTCCTTCGCCAACAACATCAACACGCACGAGGG
>JAFNGD010000057.1:0-192 GCA_017885365.1 Nitrospirota bacterium | reverse complement strand
TCGTCGAGGCCATGGTGAACGAGGCCCTCGGCGCATACCTCGAAGAGAATCCTCCAATCGCCCGTAGGATCATCGACAAATCACTGAACGCAGCGCGCGCCCGGGAAGCGGCGCGGAAGGCGAGGGAGCTCACGCGACGGAAGGGCCTTCTCGACACCACATCGCTCCCCGGCAAGCTCGCCGACTGCCAGG
>JAFNGD010000056.1 GCA_017885365.1 Nitrospirota bacterium | reverse complement strand
ACCATGGGCGCGAAGGTCCGCGTCTGCGGCCCGCCGACCATGCTCCCGCCGGGCCTTGAGAACCTGGGCGTAACGGTCACCTTCGATATGGACGAGGCGGTCGCGGGAGCCGATGTCATCATGACACTCCGGCTCCAGCTCGAGCGCCAGGCCGCAGGTCTCTTCCCCGGCGTACGGGAGTATGCGCGGCTGTTCGGCCTGAGCCGCAGCAGGCTGGAGCGGGCGGCGAAGAACGCCATCGTGATGCATCCGGGACCCATGAACCGCGGCGTGGAGATCTCGTCCGACGTGGCGGACCATTCCTCGGTCATCCTCGACCAGGTGACGAACGGCGTGGCGGTCCGCATGGCCGTGATGTTCCTCCTGGCGGGCGGCCAGAAGACCGAAGCATAAAAGAAAGGGGCAAGGGGCCAGGGTCATGGGTCCAGGAAGTTCTCCTGGCTCCTGTCTCCTGACTCCTGACTACGATGACTCTTCTTATAAAGAACGGCCATATCATCGATCCCGCGAACAAGATCGACGAGATGCTCGACATCATCGTGTCCGACGGGAAGATCGCGAAGCTCGGCAAGCCTGGCTCGCTCCCGGCGAACGGTGCAGAGGTCGTCGACGCGGCGGGCAAGCTCGTGGTCCCGGGTCTGATCGACCTGCACGTGCATCTGCGCGAGCCCGGCTACGAGTACAAGGAGACCATCGCCACGGGAACTGCCGCGGCGAAGGCCGGCGGGTTCACCACGGTCTGCTGCATGCCGAACACGAGTCCGGTGAATGATTCCCGGTCGGTGACGGAGTTTATCCTGTCCCGGGCGGCAAAGGAAGCCGCAGCGCGGGTCTATCCCATCGGCGCCATCACCAAGGGCTCGAAAGGCGAGGAACTCGCCGAGATGGGAGAGCTCTTCGAGGCGGGCTGCGTGGGCATCTCGGACGACGGCAGGCCGGTAATGAGCTCCGGCGTCATGCGCAGGGCCATGGAATACGCGAAGATATTCGACATCGCCGTGGTCTCCCACTGCGAGGACGCGGGCCTTGCGGCCAAGGGCGTCATGAACGAAGGCTTCGTTGCCACCGAACTCGGCCTCCGGGGCATCCCGAACGCTGCCGAGGACGTGATGACCGGCCGGGACATCGCACTCGCCGAGCTGACCGGGGCGTGGCTCCACATCTGCCACGTCAGCACGGCCGGATCGGTCCGGCTCATCCGCGAGGCGAAACAGCGGGGCGTCAGGGTCACGGCAGAGACCTGTCCGCATTACTTCACGCTGACCGACGAGGCGGTGCGGGGCTACAACACCCTGGCGAAGATGAACCCGCCGCTCCGGACCGCGGTGGATGTCGCCGCCATCAAGCAGGGGCTCAAGGACGGGACCCTCGACGCCATTGCTACGGACCATGCTCCCCACGGCACGGACGAGAAGGCCGTGGAGTTCGATGCCGCGCCCTTCGGCATCGTGGGCCTCGAGACCTCACTGGGGCTGTCCTTCAAGCTGGTGCAGGAGGGAGTGCTCTCCCTGACACAGCTGATCGAGCGCATGAGCATGACTCCCGGCCGGATCATTAAAAAAGGTGGCACGCTTTCCACGAGCGCAGTTGCGGACATCACGATCATCGACCCCAATGTCGAGTGGACGGTGAAGGCCGCGGAGTTCCGGTCGAAGTCCCGGAACACGCCTTTCGAAGGGTGGAAACTCAAAGGAAGAGCGGTGCAGACGATCGTGGGAGGAAAGCTTTAATTGCGGATTTCGGGTAGACATGACCCTCACCCCTGCCCCTCTCCCCTGGAGGGAGAGGGAACAAGGGAGAGGGGGCTTTTTCAACGCGGATTGCGGATTATAAAACCGGTGCTACCATTGCTGATCTTCATTGCAACGATCACGAATGGTATTGCTGCACAGGATCAGTCGCTTCAGCAAAAGCTTTCAGCGCTCGAAAAACTTCCGCCGAAGTTCTCCTTCGTCGTCCTGGGCGACAACCGGGCAGGAGACCCGGCGTGCGACGCGGTGTATCAGAAGCTTATGGCGGCCGCGCTGGCGAGAAGACCCGATCTCATGGTGAACACCGGTGACCAGATCGACAAGCCGGGCAACGTGGAACACTGGAAAAGGTTCTGGGAGCTGTCCCGGAACGTCACCGTGCCCTATTTCTTCACGGTCGGGAACCACGATGCCCATGTCGAGGTGGCAGGGAGCGAGGAGACCTACAAAGCGCAGGTCGAATTGCCGGGGAACGAGCTCTACTACTCTTTCGTTGCCGGGAACTCGCTGTTCGTGGTGCTGGACTCCTACATCAAGGGAGAGGATAAAAAGATCACCGGCGAGCAGTTCAAATGGCTTGAAAAGGTCCTCGCCGCGTCGAAACAGACGCTCAAGTTCGTGTTCGTCCATCATCCGCTCTATCCCGAGCCGGGGAAGGGGAAACACCACGGCAACAGCCTTGACCGGTATAAGGATGAGCGGGACCGGCTTCAGACCCTGTTCGTGAAGCAGGGGGTCACCATGGTCTTCACCGGCCACGAACACCTGTATCTCCGCAAGACCGTCGATGGCATCCCGCACATCATCGCTGGCGGCGGTGGCGCGCCGTTGTACGCGAAGGACGAGGATGGCGGGTTCCACCACTATGTCCTCGTGACCGTGAACGGGAGCGAGGTGAGCGGTGAAGTGGTGGATCTAAACGGAAAGGTGAGAGATAGGTTCTGATTGCGAATTGCACCCCCCTCGTTCCCTCCTTGCCAAGGGGGGATGACAGGGGGGTAAGCGGGAAGGTAGGATATGAAAAAAGCGATATTGGCATTAGCTGACGGAATGGTGTTCGAAGGGACCTCCTTCGGAGCGGAAGGGGAAGCGACGGGCGAGGTCGTGTTCAACACGAGCATGACGGGTTACCAGGAGATCATGACGGACCCGTCGTACAAGGGCCAGATCGTGACCATGACCTATCCCCAGATCGGGAACTATGGCACGAACGACGAGGACGTCGAGTCCGGCCGGCCGCAGGTCGAGGGATTCATCGTAAAGGAATACCTGGATTTCCCGAGCAACTGGAGGATGAAACGGTCCCTTGATGATTACCTGAAGACGCACGACATCCCGGGCATCCAGGGCATCGACACGCGGGCCTTGACGCGCCACATCCGCGACGTAGGCGCCCAGCCGGGCATAATATCGACGAAGGACCTGGATCCCGTGAGCGTCGTTGCCAAGGCGAAGAAACTGCCGAAGATGAACGGGCTCGACCTTGCTAAGGACGTAACCTGCAAGAAGCCATACAGTTGGGACGAGGGGACCTGGGACCTTGAGACGGGATACGGAAAGAAGCCCGCTTCGCGGTACAAGGTCGTTGCTTACGACTACGGCATCAAGCGGAATATCCTGCGGCTGCTCACGAGCGCCGGCTGTGATGTGACCGTGGTCCCGGCGACCATGCCGGCGGACGAGGTGCTGGCCATGCGGCCCGACGGCGTGTTCCTTTCCAACGGGCCCGGCGATCCGGAGCCGGTGACTTACGGCATCGAGAACATCAAAAAGATCCTGGGCAAGAAGCCGATCTTCGGCATCTGTCTGGGCCAGCAGCTGCTGGGACTGGCGCTCGGCGGCAGGACCTACAAGCTCAAGTTCGGCCACCGCGGCGGGAACCAGCCCATCATGGACCTGACGACCCGCAAGGTCGAGATCGCGGCAGAGAACCATGGCTTCGCCGTCGACATGGAGTCGGTCAAGGACCACGTCGTGATGACCCACATGAACCTGAACGACAAGACCTGTGAGGGCATCCAGCACAAGACCCTGCCCGCCTTCTCGGTCCAGTACCATCCCGAATCATCGCCGGGCCCTCACGACAGCAGGTACCTGTTTACAAGATTTATTGAGATGATGGAGAAGCATAAAGCCAAGTAAATTTCACCGCGGAGACTGCAGAGGACGCAGAGAAAATCAGATACGAATTTCAAAACTCCAGTTTAAGCCCTGCCATCTCAGCGATCTCTGCGTACTCTGCGGTAAAATAGTTTTGAAGGTTTCCGTGTTAGACTCGATTTCTCAGGATGCATTAAACAAACGGATTGAGGCCGCCTATCAGCTCCTCGAATCCTGCCGCGTCTGCCCCCG
>JAFNGD010000055.1 GCA_017885365.1 Nitrospirota bacterium | reverse complement strand
AGATCGTCATCGGCTTCGGCCATCCCGTGTACACCGTGAGCGACCCCCGGAACCCGGTCATCAAGGCGATCGCGAAGGGCCTCTGCGAGGACGGCGGCAACATGAACCTCCACCACATCGCCGACCGCATCGAGGTGGTCATGAAACGCGAGAAGAACATGTTCCCGAACCTCGACTGGTACTCGGCAGTCACGTACCACATGCTCGGCATCCCCACGTCGCTCTTCACGCCGATCTTCGTGATCTCCCGCACCACCGGCTGGGGCGCCCACATCATCGAGCAGCGCATGGACAACAAGATCATCCGTCCGTCAGCAAACTACACAGGACCGGATGACAGGGAGTATGTATCTATTAAAGAAAGATAGCTACATTCAAGATTCAAGGTTCAAGGTTCAAGGTTTAAAGTTCATATTTTCACGCCGTAAGCAGTTCTCTGCGGCCTCTGCGATCTCTGCGGTGAAAAACAGTTGTGCCTTTCTCTGTGCCTCAGTGGCAGATGTTGATTTCACTTCGTCATTCCATGAAAGGAAACTACATGTCCTCCCATATTTCGAACGTCCGGCCTGATCCCGATAAAGTCCTTCTGGACATGGCTGATTATGTCCGCGACTTCACCATCACGTCCGACGAGGCCTACGAGACCGCTCGGTACTGCCTTATCGACACCCTCGGCTGCGGCATCGAGGCCTTGAACTATCCGGCCTGCACCAAGCTCCTGGGCCCCATCGTACCGGGTACGGTTGTCCCGAACGGCGCGAAGGTACCGGGCACGCAGTTCCAGCTCGATCCCGTCCAGGCTGCCTTCAACATCGGCGCCATGGTCCGGTGGCTGGACTTCAACGACACCTGGCTCGCCGCAGAGTGGGGCCACCCGTCGGACAACCTGGGCGGCATCCTGGCGACGGCGGACTGGCTCTCCCGGACGCGGATAGCTGCCGGCAAGGACCCGCTCATCATGAAGACCGTGCTCGAGGCCATGATCAAGGCCCACGAGATCCAGGGCGTTATGGCGATCGAGAACGCCTTCAACCGCGTGGGTCTCGACCATGTGGTGCTCGTGAAGGTCGCTTCGGCTGCTGTCTGCGCCTGGCTCATGGGGGGCAACCGGGACGAGATCATCAACAGCATCTCCCAGGCCTTCGTGGACGGCCAGTCGCTCCGTACTTACCGCCACGCGCCGAACACTGGCTCGCGCAAGTCCTGGGCAGCCGGCGACGCCACCAGTCGGGCCGTGCGCCTCGCGCTCTTCTCGCTCAAGGGCGAGATGGGCATCCCGGGCGTGCTGACGGCAAAAGGCTGGGGCTTCTACGACGCGATCTTCAAGGGCAAGGAGTTCGCCTTCCAGCGTGCCTACGGCTCCTACGTCATGGAGCAGATCCTGTTCAAGATCTCCTTCCCCGCCGAGTTCCACTCGCAGACTGCAGTGGAGTGCGCCATGATCCTCCACGAGAAGCTCAAGACCATGGGCAAGAGCGCAGCTGACATCAAGAAGATCAGCATCCGCACCCACGAGGCAGCCATGCGCATCATCGACAAAAAGGGCCCGCTCAGCAACCCGGCGGACCGGGACCATTGCATCCAGTACATGGTCGCCGTACCCCTCCTCTTCAGCAGGCTCACGGCCGCGGACTACGAGGATAGCGTTGCCTCTGACTCGCGTATCGATGCGCTGCGCGACAAGATCACCTGCACTGAGGACCCGCAGTTCACCAAGGACTATCACGATCCGGAGAAGCGTTCCATCGCAAATGCCCTGACTGTGGAGCTGAACGACGGATCGAAACTCCCCGAAGTGGTGATCGAGTATCCCATCGGCCACCGCCGCAGACGGCGCGAAGGCATGCCCGTGCTGGTGGAGAAGTTCAAGACCAACCTGGCCCGCCGCTTCCCGCAGAAGCAGCAGAAGACGATCCTCGATGTCTCGCTCGACCGCGGCAGGCTGGACGTGATGCCGGTGAACGAGTACGTGGATATGTACGTGATCTGAGGCAATGACGAGCTTGCCGGCTTGCAAGCTTGCAGGCTTGTCAGCAGAACTGATAACCCATGAACAACGATCCCTTTAACACGCTTCAGGAGTTCGATCCCGGCACGGGCCGGAAAGGAACATTCCATTCCCTCGCCGCCCTGGAGAAGGCCGGGTTCGGCCCGATCTCGCGCATCCCGATCTCACTCCGCATCGTGCTCGAGTCGGTCCTCCGGAACTGCGACGGCAAAAAAATCACCGAAGCTCACATCCGGGAGCTGGCCGCCTGGAAGCCCCAGGCGAAGCGTACGAGCGAGGTCCCCTTCGTCGTCAGCCGCATCCTGCTGCAGGACTTCACCGGCGTGCCCCTGCTGTGCGATCTCGCGGCCATGCGCGGTGTTGTCCGAAGGATGGGCAAGGCCCCCGGCATCATCGAGCCTCTCGTGCCTGTTGACCTCGTGATCGACCACTCGGTCCAGATCGACCACTACGGTGAACGCGACGCCCTCCGGAAGAACATGGAGCGCGAGTTCGAGCGCAACCGCGA
>JAFNGD010000054.1 GCA_017885365.1 Nitrospirota bacterium | reverse complement strand
TCCGGGCGGAAGCGAAGTTCTCGACCTGGCTCACGACCATTACCGTGAACCTGTCGAAGAACCGGCTGAAACGGGTGATCATCAGGCAAAAGCGGGAGCCGATGTCGCTGGATGCGCCGATCCTGACCGACGATGGCGAAGTGATGCCTGACCCGCCTTCAAAGGAACCATCGGTGCTCGACCGGATGGAGAAACAGGACGTGAAGAAGAAGGTCCAGGACTGCATCAAGGCGCTNNGAACCGGACTTCCGCGAGGTGCTGGTGCTCCGGGACCTGCAGGACTTCTCGTACGAGGAGATCGGCGGCATGCTGAAGGTTGCGGCGGGAACGGTGAAGTCCCGGCTCTTCCGGGCGCGCGAGTCAGTGAAGGAGTGTCTGAAGAAGGCCATAGGAAGTCTTTGATGACAGGAAGAGAGACTGATCAAACACCTGAACCGCGAGGGCGCGAAGGACGCGAAGGGAATCTAATACAACATCCATGAATTGAAGGCTGCCTTGAACCAGTCTTCGTTCTTGAAGACGAGTAGAATAAGCCTTGCCTTCCTCGCGCTCTTCGCGCCTTCGCGGTGAGATGATGTTTCTTAAAAGGTGGTAAATATGGACCACAACGACATTCGCCATAAGCTTTCCGAATACATCGACGGCGCTGTCACGCCTCAGGAACGCGCTGCCATCGACGAGCATCTCAAGACCTGTACGACCTGTGCCGATGCCCTGGCGGAGCTGAGGAAGACCATTGAACAGGTGAAGCAGATCGAGGTGGTCGAGACGCCGGCCTGGATGACCCAGAAGATCATGGCGAACGTGCGCGAGGAGCACGAAAAGCGGTCGAGTATCTTAAATATACTTTTCAACTATTTCTTAGTTGGCCGTGCGATTCGCGTTGCTGCCGTGCTCTTCCTGACCGTAACTGTCTACTATATATATAGCAGTATGCATCCTGCTGAAAAATATGCGGAAGCACCCGTTGGGCAGCTCGCAAAACAGGATATGCCAGCGCGGGAACGGGATGCAGCCAAACGTAAGGCGCCCGATGTCCCGGCAGAACGAGAGAAGAAGGTCGCTCAGGAACCGGGATACAAGTCCCTTGACATGAAGTACGAGTATGAGAAGCCCGCGCCGCCGGTACCCGCGGCACCCGGCGCGGGGATAGTCGCTACCCGTGATGAGTCGGCTGCTTCAGCGCAGGCAAAGCGGGCAGAACGGTTTTCGAGCACCCAAGAAGAACATGCGATGGAGAACCGCGTTATGGCTCCCAAAGCAGCTGCACCATCCATGATGGCACAGCAGGCAGCGCCATCACAAGAAGCAGCGCACGATGCCGGCAAAACCGAAAAGAAGGCGAAGGCCTTCGCAGCAGCGGACAGAGAGGCGGACGACACCCTCGAAGTGACGGAACACTTTGTCCACACCGACCTGCCGGATAAAATGAAGGTGAAAGGACTGCGGTTCAACACCCGGAAGATCGGCGACGACACGCCGGGACTCCAGTGGCTCCGCGAAATGCCCTCCTATCGGAACAACTCCTGCGAGAGTAGGTTCCTGGTGGATGTGGAACTTCCTGGCAGTTCCTTGAAATATCTCTATTGTCATGACCGTGCCGGGATCAGGCTGCTCGGGATCTTTGCACTAACCGATGGCGTATGGTCAGAAAAGAGGTGAAGTAGCCTAATTATTTCTTCTCCCCGGGAACTTTTCCGGAACCTCAGTTGTCCAATTGTCCAGAAGCGGGAAAGAAGCAGCACCCGCACTATCGGGCAGAGCCCGGACAATAGGAGGTTCCCATGATCACCCGCATCATCGCATCCCTCGCAGCAGCATCCCTTCTTGCAAGCAGTATCGCCTTCGCCGCACAGCAGAACGGCAAGCCTGCCGTCACGACCAGCACGCTCGATGACCAGCAATCCGTCAGCCTTACCATCTACAACACGAACCTGGGCCTCGTGAAGGACCAGCGGCAGCTCAAGCTGCCCAAGGGCGAGAGCGAGCTCAAGTTCATGGGAGTCGCTTCCCAGATCATCCCAACGAGCGTGCATATCAAGTCCCTGGTCAATCCCGGCAGCCTGATCGTCCTGGAGCAGAACTACGAGTACGACCTGCTGAACCCTCAAAAGCTGCTGGACAAGTACGTGGGCAAGGAAGTGAAACTCTTCACGAAGAACCCCTACACGGAGCGGGAAGAGCTCGTGACCGCGATGTTGCTGTCGAACAACGGCGGTCCCATCTTCAAGATCGGCGACGAGATCACTTACGGCCATCCGGGACGCGTCATCTTTCCCGGCGTGCCCGAGGATCTGATGGCAAAGCCCACGCTCGTCTGGCTCGCCGAGAACAACCTGCTGAACGGCCAGAAGGTCGAGGCATCGTACCTGACGAACGGCATCAACTGGCGCTCGGACTATGTGGTAACGTTGAACGAGAAGGATGACCGGGCNNGGCTGGGTGACCATCGACAACAAGAGCGGCACGACCTACCGGAACGCAAAGCTGAAGCTTGTGGCAGGCGACGTGAACCGGGTGAAGGACGAGCTGGAGTACAAGCGCGGGATGCTGCAGGTAGCGGAGATGGCAGCGAAGGCTGCCGCCCCGCAGTTCAAGGAAGAATCTTTCTTCGAGTACCACATCTACACGCTCCAGCGGCCTGCGACGGTGAAGGACAACCAGACCAAGCAGATCAGCCTGGTCCAGGCGGACTCCATCGCGGTGAAGAAGGAGCTCCTGTACCACGGCGCGAACTACTACTATTACAGCCGGTACGGTGAGGCCATGACGAACCAGAAGGTCGGCGTGTTCGTGGAGATCCAGAACAGGAAGGAGAACCACCTCGGCGTCCCCCTGCCCAAGGGCGCGGTGCGCGTCTACAAGCACGACAGCGAGGGGAGCCTGCAGTTCGTAGGCGAGGACTCGATCGACCACACGCCGAAGGACGAGAAGGTGCGGATCA
>JAFNGD010000053.1 GCA_017885365.1 Nitrospirota bacterium | reverse complement strand
AACCCGCCCGTTCCGGTCCAGTTCACGAAGTGATACCCGGCAGCAGGAACCGCCGTGACCGGAGTAGTGGATGCCCCGTAGTTCACGGTCTGGCTTGCGTTGCCGGTGATGCTGCCATTTGGTCCGGCAAGGAAATTCACCGTAAACGTGTCGATTGCGCAGTTCGCGGTGATGGTCATGTCCTGCGTGACGTTCGCGACCGTCATCGGATTGGCCGTGGTCGGTACGAACGCGTTGTTGCCGGTCCAGTTCACGAAGTGATATCCCACCGTAGGAACAGCAGTCACGGGCGATGCTGATACTCCAGCGCCCGCTACTACGGTCTGGGGATTCACGCCGGTGATACTGCAGCCCGTCCCGGCTGAGAAATTCAACACAGCCGACCCTACCACTGCCAGCGGACGCATCATGTCGTGCTCTTCATGCGACAGGATGTGGCAATGCCATACATACTTGCTGCCGGCGATGTCGAACTTCGCGATGACCGTGGTGACCTGGCCCGGAGGACAGTCAACCGTGTCCTTCCACCCGGCCTCCCATGCCGTCGGCGGGACGATCGGACCGATACCGGTGTACTGCGCCTGGGTGAAGACTTGATTCACCGTGTCCGTGACCGCGGAGACAAAAGTGTTGATGGCCTGGCGGCCAACCGTCTGGAATGCCACGAGGTGCAGGTGCATCGGATGGGCGTCCACAGTGGTGTTGATGATGTTCCACACTTCCGTATCGTTCAGATGAACAACTTCCGTGATGATCACGCCGGGCTCAAAGAAGCCGCGCTGGTCGATGGTCGGCATGGTGCGGCCGTACTGATCGACGATCTCCTCCAGCGCAACGTTGCGCTGCGGCAAGCCTGCCGTCGCCACAAGCGGAAGGATCGGGGTACGGAGTACCGTTCCTGCTGACGGCGCAACGATGGTATCTGTGCCGGTAACAGCGGTCACGACGAACTCCATGATCTCAGGAATGTCGATCGACGCCGGCTGCCCGGAACCTGGTCCCGCGTAGGGTGCATCGGGGCCCAGGTTCTGCATGACGACCTTGGTGCCTGCTGCGATACCCGTGAAATCGACGAGCACATCAACACGCTCGCCCGGCATCAGATCGATGTCATTGCGCATGACCGGGTTGTTCAGCAAGCCCTGCTCGGAGCCGATCTGCCAGAACGGAATGACCGAGCCCGTCGTCCGGTCCACGAGCTTCATGATCCAGGTACGTGAGTCCGTGCCGCCGATGAAGCGCATCCGGTATCTCCGCGCCTCCACCGTGTACGTGCCGTAGGTCACGCCGTTGACAACCGGCATGTTGCCGAAGTACTCCAGCGTGGTGCTGGCTGCCGGGAACGGAGCACCGGCGTTAATGGGAAGGGCCAGAAGCGGGTCGCCGGCAACGTACGGAATAAGATGACCGTCCGCCGCCTTCATCCAGTCAAGCCGCGTGCAGGTAAGCGGATCGGGCAGGCCATCAACCGTGAGGGTGCAGGGGACGCCGCCGGGTCCGGGGATGGTCTGATCGTACACCGGGTAGTCCGGCATGACCATCTGGCCATTGATATCGAACATGCGGTCCTGCAGGGCGAAGCCAAGTTCATAGGCGCCTGTCGGAAGGATGTTATTCGCGATCAGCGACTGCTCGTTGGCGTCGGTGATCGGGAAGAAGCCCGCCAGGCCCATCTGGGTGTTGTTGTGCGTTACGCCCATGGCATGGTCGTGATACCAGATCGTGCTGGCTTCCTGGGTCATGGGATACCGATAGGTGCCTTCCGGACCCCACTGGCTGGGAGCCCAGCCCGGGCCGGTCAGAACGAAGCCTGGCGTGAACCACGCGCGGGCATACCCGTCGCTGTCATCGGTCACATGAGCACCATGGACATGCGTCACGATGCGGTTATAGGGATAGCAATACGGGGCGTTCCCATCGCAGTTCACCGTCGGATCGAAGCCCGCCGGCATCTCGTTCGGAAGCTCGTTCAGCCACTGAATGCGGATGGGACGTCCCTCCGTGCCGCGGAGCGTCGGCGCCGGGAAATGCCACACGCCGCCGGTAAGAGGACCGACCGCGGGGGCATTGCTCGCAGTACCGTATCCATACACCCACGTTGCCGCGCCAAAGGGGAGGCCGGTCGCGGGGTTCATCAGGCCTGCGCCACCGCCGAAGATGCTCGGCAACGCCAGTTGCTGCTGGAACTTCCTGGCCGAGATCGTGTAGCAGTCCTCGGTCACTCCGCAGATACCCGGCGGGAAGCCGGCGGCTACGGCCGCTGCAGCGGTGTAGGGTGTGTAGGTGTAGTAATCTGCAAGGGCGTTCGGGATCACGTTCGTCCATGCAGTCGCTGCCTGGGACGCAGGGGTCAACAGCGGGGTGCTGTAGTCAGGCAAGGTCATTGTGGCCTGAGCAAACGCCCCCTGTACTGCGAGCAGGACCAGGAATACCGCTATCACGGCTAAGCGGATCGTTGCTACTAACTCCTTTGCTTTACGTCGCGTGTGCATAACATACCCCCTTATTGATTATTTGTTGCGTGTGCATAACTACCCCCTTTCCTTAGGATATCGCTCGTAGTGAGCGGTTTTGTGGATCTGGTTTTCTACCGTGTTGTTGATCGACGTATCATGGTTATTTCACGCAGAATGCTCTTCTCGACCATTGAAGCTCCCCGCAGCACGCTACGGGGAATGCCCTCGCTCCTGGATTCATACCATCATGCGCGAGAGCTCTTTTTGAATTCGCGCGATCACTTGCGCTTCCGTTGCGCTGCCTGCTTCCTGGCCCCCGCCAGCTGGGCGCTGGTAAGTTCCTTTTCAGCCATGGCCTGTATATCCTTCGCGAGCTTGACACCGGCGTCAGCAGCGACCGAGGACCATACATAGGCCTGCACGGGATCCTTCATCGTTCCCTTTCCCAGAAGATAGACCATGCCGAGCGAAGCCTGTGCGTCGCTGTCTCCGGCGGTCGCGGCGGCCCGATACAAGCGTATCGCCTCTCCATCGCTCTGCTCCACTCCCGTGCCAAGAGCGTACATCTTGCCGAGGATCCCCTGGGCCCGGGGGCTGCCCTGGTCAGCGGCCATACGGACCCACTTTGCCGCTTCTTTCTCGTTCTTCTCCACGCCGGTCCCGCCCGCATAGGCAAGGCCCAAGGCAATGCGGCCGTCCACGTTACCGGACTCAGCAGCCAAGCGATAATATCTGACTGCTTCTTTCGCGTCCTGCGTTACTCCATTACCTGTTGAGTACATCTTTCCCAGATTGTACTGGGCATAGGCGCTGCCCTGATCAGCCGCCTTCTTGAGCCACTGCGCCGATTGCTTGCGGTCCTGCGCGACTCCCTTTCCGTGATAATAGAGATACCCCATCTGCACCTGGGCCTGGACATCACCCTTCTCGGCCAGCGGTTTGAATTCTTTCAGGGCCGCGCTAAAATCTCCCCGGTTCATGGCCGCTTCACCTGCGGCCATGTCAGCGAAGGCATTGCCGTTCATGCTCAGGAATGCCAGTATCAGTACGATAAAGCAGTACACGATTCTCCCTCTCCCTCATTGCCGCATCTCATCTTTGACAGGCGCAGAACGTTCTGCTGCCTCGACATCGTGCCGGCGTCATTTTGCTGAATTATCGCGCCACCCTCTTTTGGCCTTGGCCGCCCTGGCCCGGTCTATCAAGTCCTGAGCGCGCTTGGCCGAATTACTTTCATACGACCGATCGGCCTGATCGGTCGACAGGACCGGCTTTGACCATACCTGCCGGGCCACGGAATTGCTGTTCGGATCGGCGCTCGCTGATTGCGGCGCAACTCCTGCTGTCCCGTCCTTCCTGTCGCGCAGGTCAGCGGGCTGGCTGTCGTTCTTTCCTTTTCCCGCAGGCCTGGCGGTGCCTGCCATGCTGATCTCCGATTCCGACAGGAGCAGTCTTTCGTCGTTCAACCCATCCAGCATGCCCTGGACCACGAGGTCAAGATTGATCGTGCCTCCCCGCTGCATCAAGTTCCTCACGAACTTGACCCCGAGAGCGTAATTGACCTTATCCTGTTCCGTTCTTAGCACCGGCGTCTCCTCGGCCGATGCGAGGAGGGCTATCAGAACTATTAATGATCCAGCGAATAGTATGATTTTGAGCATAATCTCAGTAAGAATGAATTTTGTTTAAATTAAGTTATTATCTGTGCACTTCATGCAATATATTGAAATATATATATTTTTCTTAATTTTCCGTAATTCTCTATTGCAAGTATCATACGAAATTATGAGCGCGGAACAGATCTTGAAAAATCAATGTCATACTTTTTGACGGAGAGTCGAATGAAGATGGAACAGGTCATTATCGGTGGTCTATTTTGAACAGAAAAGATATATTGAGCCGGAAACCGCACGTTTTCTCTCTCTTAAAATATAAAAAGAAAAAAAAGGACCGCCATAAGGCGGCCCTTCTCGTTAGTCATCCTATGCGATCTTAATTTACTCCGCCTTCTCCTTGTTCTTCGGCCGCTTGTTCCCCTCGAGGATCCGCTTGCGCAGCCGGATGGACTGCGGCGTGACCTCCACCAGTTCGTCGTCCTTGATGAACTCAAGCGACTGTTCAAGCGACAGCTGCCGATGAGGCACGAGCCGAAGCGCTTCGTCGGCGCCGGAAGCGCGCATGT
>JAFNGD010000052.1 GCA_017885365.1 Nitrospirota bacterium | reverse complement strand
ATACTTTGTAATAATGAACAGATAATAATGGAGAGAGTAAAATGAAAATATTACTACGAATACTCGCCATAGTTATGATAAGTTTTGTGTTCTTCAGTTGCAACAAATCAAGCGATTCAACGGTACCAACCCGACCCGAAACTGGAGTCGCAGGCGATGGCCGGCTTGACTTGATCGTGGATTATATCAGGGAGCAAAATGGGCTTCCAGCAATCGCGGCGATAATGGTTCATGATGGCCAGATCATAGAAAAAAGTGCGATAGGTAAACGCTCGATAGCATTCGATCTCCAGGTAACCGTGGACGATCAATGGCATATCGGGTCGTGTACCAAATCAATGACATCTTTGGTCGCAGCTCTCCTGGTGAAGGAAGGCGTTATTAGCTGGAATTCGACAATAGCGAGTGTTTATCCTGAACTTGTCGGCGTCATGCGATCTGAGTATCAGGATGTTCGACTTGATGAGTTGTTGTCACATACATCAGGTTTGCCAAATCAAATATCCTCCATACCTTACTATAATTCATATTACACCGACCAAAGAGAGCTACGTGTACAGCGACAAGAATTAGTTGAAAAAGTGCTTGTGCTCTCATCGACAGCGACACGTGGCGTTTATGAGTATAACAATATCGGTTATATAATTGCGGGAGCAATGCTTGAAAGGGTCACGGGAAGCAACTGGGAAACACTTATGCAGACCAAGTTATTCAATCCTCTCTTAATGACACGATCCGGATTCGGTGCTCCGGACACCCAAGGAAGTCTGGCTCAGCCAGTTGGTCATAGATCGAATGGTAATAGTTGGTTGCCTGTAGACCCTTCGGTTCAGACAGCCGATAATGCGCCCGTTCTTGGTCCGGCTGGCACCGTACACGTCTCCCTGGATGACATGGCTGCTTATATCGGCTTGCATTTAAAAGGACTGAGAGGTGCGTCGGTAGATGGGTTCCTGGATGGTCAGGAATTTAAGAAACTCTACACGCCCTTTCCTAATTCTGACTATGCACTTGGCTGGGTAGTTGGTGATCAATTCATATGGCATAATGGGAGCAATACTTGGTGGTACGCAGAGATGGTGGTGAATGCCGAAAAGAATACTGCGTTATTTGTGGTCACAAATGCCGCTGATTTAACAAAAGGTTTAAATAGCAAAGCAATTAAAGCGATCGCTGAACTATTGGGCGAACTAGGTGCGAGAGCTGACGCAGCGTTCCAATAACATCGACCTCCAGAACACCAGGTAAAGCGATCAATTTTGGAACAATATCTGCATTTTCAATGCATGAATAACAAGGATCGCCAAGGCTCAGGGCTTACCGGCCCTGTTTTGGAACGCAAATGTCATTCGACACTCTGATGCAGACTTGCTTAGCGCGTTAGGTCACTTGCCGGATATCAAGACTGTATACAATCTGCAGGCAGGAACCTATGGCATCAGCTGCGCAGTAAGAGGGAGGGAACAATGCTGAAAAGCGTTCTCTGTAGTATGGTAATCGCGCTGTTGTTGAGCATTGGCGGATCAGCCCAAGCAGAGGGGGGGAATGACGGAACCGAAGTCACCGCCGCGCTTAAGACGTGGGTCAACGAATGGAAACGCGATATCCCGGGCACGGGCCAAAAAACATCCGACAGCGTCATCGTACTCACCGGTCCGGCATCTGAGGTGACGTTCCACAATGGCACGGTCATAGAAGCCTCATACCTGATGTCCCTATCCGATTACAAATTCACTGAAGCCGGTGTTACCTCCGAGTTTGACCGTAGAGACCTCGATCTGGCGATCGGCAAATGGCTCAATCGCTACGTCGGCTTCTTCTTCGGGTACCGGAATTCATCATTCAAGGAACAAGAAACGGGAGCAAAAGAATTTTCCTATGGGCTGACGTACAGTCTTCGCGGAGTAGCCCCCCTGATCGGTACTTCCTCGCTTTACGGAAATCTAACGTATCTGAGCACATGGTTCAAGGCTGAAGGACAGGCACGCGAGGATGCGCCTGGGTGGATCTCCGAGATCGGCGGTAGGACCGTCTTCACCAAACAATTTGCGATGAAGCTCGGTTATAAGTGGGAGACGACGAAAGGAGATGTCTCCCAGGTTAAGGATTCATTCAGAGGTATGACACTTGACCTGACCTATGCCTTCTAATAGGCTGCCCGTAGAAGGACATGCTCGCTAACAAGCGGCTCGAGAATACGCGATCAACGACGCGCCCCGTACCGTGCGTTCCAAGACCTAGGGGACATCCTATAGTCCCCCAGTGTCCACTCTGTACGTCCTCCGGCTTGCCTGAAATCCTCGCCCCCCGTGCGCATCGAATACCCCGGTGCCGTTTCACCCGGTACCTCACGGGGAAAGCGAGACAGGAAAATCCCGAACGTGGACCTTGGTGACCATAGTCCCTCCCAAGATCTATTTCCCGCGCCTCGTCGTATAGCTGAACGGAAAGTAAACCGGACAGACCGCAAACACACCGGTCAGCAGCCGTATCAGCCCGTATATTCCGAGCACATACCGCCATCCGCCGGAAACCAGAAATATCCCGATCAGGATGAAGGCAGTGCCGTGCACGATCCTTTCCAGCCTGTCAAATCCTCCGACATTGAAGTTCATGTCTAAAGCTCCTTTCCTCGTTCTATTGTGGTGCGCGCACCATCTCTTTCCACCAATACCCGTTCTCATAGCGCTCCGGATCCACGAACTCCCCCATCTTCGGCGTTATGACACGCATGCTCCGCTGCTCTGCCGCTGTCACCAGCCGCTCGATCGGCTCGTACCAGCTGTGGAGCGAAAGATCGAACGTGGCCCAATGGATCGGGACCAGCGTTTTTCCGCCCAGATCGCGATGAGCCTCGACCGTCTGTTCGGGATTCAGATGGATATCGGGCCAGTTCTCGTTGTACGCCGCGATCTTGATGAAGTCGATGTCAAAGGGCCCGTATTTCTTCCCGATCTCCTTGAACTGGGCGGTCATGCCTGTATCACCGCTGTGAAATACCTTCTTCCCGTTGCGGGATAGCACCCATGAGCACCAGAGCGTTCTGTTCCGGTCAAAGAGGCCTCGACCGGAAAAGTGACGTGCTGGTGTGGCTACGATCGTCATGCCGTCGATCTCCTGTTCATCCCACCAGGCGTACTCATGGATCTTCGATCTCGGGACACCCCAGCTCTCCAGCAGCGCTGCAATGCCGAGGGGAACGTGAAAAGAAGCTGTCTTGTCCCTGATGTCCCTTATCGTCGTCTTGTCCAGATGGTCATAGTGGTCATGGGAGATGAGCACCGCGTCGAGACCGGGCAGGTCTTTCGCAGGGATCGGCGCAGGCTGGAACCGTTTCGGTCCGGCCCATGAAAAGAATGAAGCGCGTTCTGAAAAAACGGGATCAATAAGAATACGCCTGCGATCAAGTTCCACCAGAACGCTCGAATGGCCGAGCCAGACAAACCGGAGCCCGTCCGATGCCGGTTGCCATGCAAACCCGTCCATGGTCACGACCGGCATAGGGGTCTTCGGCATACGGTCCTGATGGCCCTTGAACAGGAACTGGTAGATCGAGTCCCATGTCGATCCCGGCTTCATGATAGTCGTTGGTTCGGCATTAATAAATTTACCGTTGATGAAATTGGCAGGCTGTTTCATACCGTCCTCTGAATGAACAGAATTGGATAGATACCAGTCGCAGCCCAGGCAGAGGGCCGTGATCAGCACCAGCGATGCAGCGATTATCGATGCCAGACGTTTGAACATCGAAACGTACGTAAACCTCCGATAGTCAGGGTATAAAAGGGTCTGGCCGCCTTGCCTTTCGTTCTCATAGGCATTCAGGTCATCGAGAACACGCTCATGCACGAGACAAAACCGTATGAGCCTATCTCATTATTTTAAATATATACCATTGTGCGTCACTTCTCAATCAAAGAGACATCTCGTTCAAAAATAAACCTTCCCCCTTCCTCCTCAGGACCTGCCATGTGTACTATACGTGTATCAACTCGAAGGGCGTCCAGAGTCAGACATGAATCTGGAGTTATTAACATGTCGAAAATCCCAACACTCCGGTAGACAATATAAAAAAATTTAACCTCTCACCGTATAGTCCTGAATGATAAACAATAGGCATACGTAAATTCCGCCTCACTCAAAACCCATTCCCTATTTCCCTTCATCCCGCCTTTCTACCATCCATCCCCTGATTTCTACCGTTCGTCGCTCGTTCCTTGCGTTCCGCCTCGTCGTGCAGTATCGTTTGCTCAGGACAAGATAAACGGACTACGTCGCGGCTGGACTGGATTCCCGCTTACGCGGGAATGACTGATGGGGCAGGGAGGACCGGATATGAGCATTCTGGAATTCAATAAGGTGAAAAAAGAGTACCGGCTGGGCGAGACCACGGTGCGCGCGCTCCGGGGTGTGGACCTGACGGTCGGAAAGGGCGAGTTCATCGCCGTACTTGGCGCGTCGGGCAGCGGCAAGACCACGCTCCTGAACCTTGCTGGCGCCATCGACGAGCCTACGGAGGGCGAAGTTCGGGTGAACGGGCAGGCGATCTCGGGCATGGCGGACAACGCCAAGGCCGAGCTGCGGAACCGGACCATCGGCTACATCTTTCAGAACTTCAACCTGGTCTCGGTTCTCACGGCGCTGGAGAACGTCATGCTTTCCCTCCAGATCCGGGGCGGCAGGACAGTGGACATCCGGAAAGAGGCAACGCAGCGGCTGGACGATGTGGGCCTTGCGGATTTCATGCGGCACCGGCCGGAAAAGCTCTCGGGCGGACAGCGCCAGCGGGTCGCGATCGCGCGGGCCTTGGTCACAAACCCGCTCCTGGTCCTTGCCGACGAGCCCACGGCCAATCTGGACCACGAGACCGCGCAGTCCATCATTGATCTGATGAAGGAGCTGAACGAGAAAGAGGGCGTGACCTTCCTTTTCTCGACCCACGACCAGCGGCTGATCAACGAGGTCAAAAGGGTGGTTAGGATCGACGACGGGAAGATCGTACAATAACGTCCGACACGGAGACGCGGTGACGCGGGGACACGGGGACACGGGGACAAGGGGACAAAGGGACAAAGGGGAGAGATCAAAATCTTTGACACTGATTTGAACTGATGATAACGGCGGATAAATCAGATCAATATTCACCACGGAGTCACGGAGACACGGAGGAGAGACTTTAGATAAAGATCAAAACCTTTGACACTGATTAACACAGATAACGGCTATGATAACGGCGGATGAGACAGGATATTAATTTTAAGGCGTCAGATTTAATCCGAATTTATCAGAAGTCAAATCTGCCTTTATCCGTGTCAAAGGGCTTGCTTATAATCTCTGCGTCTCTGTGGCTGAATTAATCAGGAGGTTCATATGTTCATGTGGCTTACCATATCGCTCAGGAACATCATCAAGAACGGCAGGCGCAGCCTGATGACGGTCCTGGCCATCGCGCTCGGCTATGCGGCGATCAATCTGTTCCAGGGTTACGTGCACAGCACCTACGAGGGGCTGACGAACGCGGCCATCCACGGCGAGGGGCTGGGGCATATCACGATCTTCAAGAAGGGCTACCTGGATCAGGGCAAGCTCCATCCTGAGAAGTTCCAGTTCAGCAAGGACGAGGTCGAGCGCATCTCGGGCATCGTGCGCAAAGAAACCGACGTCCGGCTCGTAACGCCGCGGTTATCGACCTCGGGCATCCTGTCGAATGGCAAGAACTCGACCATCTTCATCGCCGAGGGTCTGGTGCCTGCTGACGACAAGGAGATCCGGGGCGACCTGTCGAAGTATACGAGCTTCAGCGGGACCTATCTCGACGACAAGGAGAAGATAGGCGTCGTGATCGGGTCCGAACTGGCAGCCATGCTGGACCTGAAGGTCGGGAGCGAAGCGGTCATCCTCTCGAACACCTATACCGGCATGGCGAACGCTCTGGACGCGAAGATCACGGGCATCTATAACACCGGGAACACCGCAACGAACGACAAGATGCTGCTCACGACCTTCCGCCATTCCCAGGACCTGATGGACTTTTACGGCGCCGAGCGCTTGGTGGTCCTCCTGAAGGATGGGCGGAACGGAAAGAACCTGGCGGCAGTGATGGGCCGGCTCCAGAAGGACCTCGCGGATGCGGGCTTCAGCGTCGAGATGCGGACCTGGAACGAGCTGTCGGTGTTCTACAAGCAGGTCAAGAACCTCTTCGACATGATCTTCCTGTTCATCTTCATCATCGTGCTGGTGATCGTGGTGATGAGCGTAGTCAATACCATGAGTATGTCGGTCATGGAGCGGACCCGCGAGATCGGCACTCTGCGCGCCCTGGGCCTGAAGCGGCTTGGAGTGAAGGCCCTCTTCGCCACCGAAGGGGCCCTCCTGGGAATACTGGGGAGCGTGATAGGATTCATCTTCTTCTTCACGGTCTACGGAATCATCACGGCGATGCATCCCACATACGTGCCTCCTGGTTCGTCGAATCCCGTGCCGCTGCGGGTGGACCTGGTCTGGCCGATACTTGGCCGGAGCGTCCTGTCCCTGGCGGTGCTGGCGCTGATCGCGGCGTACGTGCCTGCGCGGCGGTCCGCAAAGATGACCATCGTGGATGCGCTGGGGCA
>JAFNGD010000051.1 GCA_017885365.1 Nitrospirota bacterium | reverse complement strand
CCCGCACGGACGCGGCGCCCGCCGTGGAGACCATGAAGCTCGGCGCCTACGATTATCTGTTGAAGCCCGTTGATCCGGGGAAGATCATCATCACCGTGCAGCGGGCCTTCGAGTACCGGCGCCAGTCGCGTGAGCTGGACCGGCTGCAGACGTCCGAGAACGCCTCGCTGGAACGGTTCGTCGGCAGATCGCCGGGCATGAAGAAGATCGCGGAGCAGTTGAAACAGGTGGCGGCCACGGACCTCTCGGTCGTCATCCAGGGCGAAACCGGCACGGGNNTCGAGAGCGAGCTGTTCGGCTCCGAGAAGGGGGCGTTCACCGGAGCGGTCCAGGCGCAGCGCGGCTTTTTCGAGGCGGCCAACGAAGGCACGGCGTTTCTCGATGACCTGGAGAACGTGAGCCCGCGGGTGCAGAGCAAGCTTCTGACCGTTCTGGAGAGCAAGACGGTATCCCGGCTCGGCAGCAGAAAAACCATCAGCCTCGACATCCGGATCATTGCCGCCACCAATACCGATATTCAGAAGCAGGTACGGGAAGGGACGTTCCGGGAGGACCTCTTCTATCGCCTCGGTGAGTTCATCATCACCCTTCCGCCGCTCAGGGAACGCGCTGAAGACATCCCGTTCTTCACCCACCGGCTGCTCGAGGCAGCGACCTCGGAACTGAGCTTGCCGATCACGACGGTCAGCGGCGCCGCCATCGACCGGATGATGGAGTATCCCTGGCCCGGCAACCTGCGGCAGTTGAAGAACGTGCTCCGGCGGGCGGCCCTGCTGGCAGAGGGGAAGGAGATCCTTCCGGAGCATGTTGAGCCTTTGCTCGGCGTTCGCCAGGGGAGGGGTGGCGATGAAGGCCTGGTGCCGCTCAGGACGGCAGTGAGCGGCGTCGAGGAAAAGATGATCAAGCTGGCGCTGGAAACCACGAAAGGCAACAAGGCCGCGGCCGCTGCGGCCCTGCAGATCGATGTGAAGACGCTCCGCACTAAAATGCTGGAGCATGGTATTGAGATCGATTAGCCGGCACATGCGGTTGGCCGTAGACCGACAGGAAATGCTACGGCTCTTGAGTGCGCTGCGTCGATTCATCACCCCTCTGCCCTCCCTGAGGCTGCATGGCTCCTGAGTCACCCTCCTGACCAATCCGGACAATCCTGTGACAATAATCATGTAACCGCTCTTTTCCCTGATCTGACACACCCGCCCCGTTCATCCCTTGGATGAATCCAGGAGCGAGCGCATTCCCCGTAGCTTGCTACGGGGTTAGCGAGCGATNNCTTCCTTGAGGATCGAAGCTCCCTGCAGCTTGCTGCAGGGAGCTTCAATTCGTTTTTTTCCGTTCTTCTTGCCCATTCGTCACATGCCGTTTTCCGCATAAATCCTTCAAAACGGTTCTCATGCCCATGCCAGGGAATATTTCCCTGGTGAAGGGAAAAATTCCATATTTTATTGATAAACAAAAAAATATATTTTTATAACACATTGATATAATTATTATTTTAATTGAAGGAAGAGTGGCACAATATGTGCATTTAAATTGTTAATAACAAGATTCTCCTGTCAAGGTCCAGTACGGAAGGACGAAAGATGAAGACACTCAATATGTTGGAAAATCATTCGAAACAGCGGAGAGCGAGACACTCTTTTCCGCGCTGGAGGCGGCCATGAAGCAAAGGTCCTTATATCTGCTCTATGTGTGCGCCGGGGCGCAGAACAATGCGGGCCCGATTTCGGTGGACGAGGTGATCTACTTCCGCGCTGACGATGCGAATACCACCGTGGTCACCGGAAATGGGGAGCACCGGATCCGGACGCCGTTGCACGAGCTTTTCGCCATGCTCGACCCCGAGAAGTTCTGGCAGGTACACCGCTCCACGGTTGTGAACATTGCCCGTATCGAGACTGTCAATCGGGAGGCTCAGGATCATCTGGTGGTGAAGTTCAAGGAGCGGGATGAATGCATTACGGTCCGTCATCCCTTTTGCCAGCAGTTTCTGGAGCAGTAATGAAGCGCTTCGATCATCCCTAGCGGGAACGATCGGAGAAAAAGAGATAAAGAAGGAACGATGAGATCACAAAATATACATACCCTCCTGAGACTGATTCGAAACACACTCATTCTCGCGCTGTTTGGTCTGGCCACGGCAGCACCAGCCTCTGCTGCGATCATCAACGAGCCTATGAACGGCGCGACGGCCCCCGGCTGGGTAATAGGCGGCAGTGCTTACCTGACAGCGAGCACCGGCGTGGATCCGGTTGGCGACGGCTGGCTGCGTTTGACGGACCTGGGCGGCAATGAGGCAGGTTACGGCTATCTGAACACTGCATTCGATATTTCGCAGGGCGCGGTCATTCAGTTTGACTATGTTACCTGGGGAGGTGCGGGCGACGGCGGTTTCGGGTGCGGGACCACCGGAGCGGATGGCTATAGCGTATTTCTGTTCGACGGCGCACAGAGCTTCTCGGTCGGCGGTTCCGGCGGCTCGCTGGGATACGCGAACAACACCGCCACGGGCAATCCCGGTCTTTCGTACGGATACATCGGCACGGGCATCGATGAGTGGGGAAATTTCTCGAATCCCACGGAAGGGCGCAACGGCGGTCCCGGCGGGCGCTGCAATGCCGTGACAGTGCGCGGCCCTTATAATCATCCGACCGGCGCGTATTACTATCTTGGCGGCACCGCGTCCAATATCGCCCAACTCGCCTTCCCCGGACAGGCATACCGGCCGGGCCAGACCGGCACGCAGTACCGCAAGGTCCTCATTACCCTGACGCCTCAAACCGCGCCAAACTACCTCCGCATGGATGTTTATGTCCAGACCGGATACAACCAGTCCATGACCCAGGTCTTGAACGGGCTCATGGTCGGGCGTCCGGTGCCCACCACGGTCAAGATCGGCTATGCCGCGAGCACCGGCGGTTCGAACAACTATCATGAGATCCGGAACCTCATCGTGGACCCGCTCCCGTCCTCGGATATCGACCTTACCATCGCTAAGTTCGCCTCATCACCGACGGTCACCGCGGGCGGCCCGATCACCTACACCGTCACGGTGCGCAACAACGGCCCCAGCAACGTGACAGCGAACAACGTGCCGATCAACGACACGATCCCGGCAGCGGTGACGGGCGTTACCTGGACCTGCACGGGCGCCGGGGGCGCGACCTGCGGCGCAGGCTCGGGAAGCGGGAACACCATCAGCACCTCGGTCAACCTGCCCTTGAACAGTTCGGCCACCTATACCATCACCGGCACGATCAACCCGGCCACGGCTCCGGGAACCCAGATCACGAACACCGCCGCGCTGACGGTCCCAGGCGGGATCACGGACTACAATTCCACCAACAACAGCGCTTCGGCCACAGTGTCGGTGACCGCAGCGCCCATATCCATTTCCGGCATGGTCTACAGCGACAGCGGCGCTGGTGTCGGCGGAATCTCGCATAATGGCCTGCGCGACGGGACCGAGGGAACGACGAACCAGGCTATGTATGCGAAGCTGTTCCGAGCGGATTCTCTGACCACGGCTTTGCAGGTCTACACCATCGTCGCCGCGGCAGGGACATACGTCTTTAATAACGTACCATCCTATGACAACTATACAATCATCATCAGCAATATCAATGATACGAACTTCAATCCAGCCGCGCCGAACACGAACTGGGTTTACACCAGTCCTGCAAACTATACGCTCAACGTAGCAGCCGGTGGCGGCAATCTCACGAACCAGAATTTCGGCCTCTGGAACGGATCCCGAATATCCGGAAAGGTCATCAAGGACGACGGCCTGAACGGCGCGCTGACCAATGCTAATGACGGCGTGTTGAATGCCGCTGAAACAGGCATAGCAGCTGTGCAGATGAGACTGACAAACAACAACGGGGGCACGTGCTACGACGGCTGCGGTACCGCCGCTCTGCCCAACATCTACACGAGCAGCGGCGGTGATTTCGCGCTGTTTGTTCCCGTTGCCGTCGCAAACGGCGCGACGTTGCGTGTCTATGAGGTCGCCAATCCCGCGGGTTATCTGTCGGTGAGCTACAACGCCGGGACCACCGCCGCGGGTGTCTATACCATCGGCGGCGAATACCTGTCTTTCACGTATACGCAATATACCGATTACACCGGCGTGATATTCGGCGATGTGCCGGACAACACGTTCACGCCCGCAACGCGCTCCTCGAGCGGCACCGCTCTTGCCCCGGTCTATTATGCACACACGTTG
>JAFNGD010000050.1 GCA_017885365.1 Nitrospirota bacterium | reverse complement strand
ATAAGAGGTTCACTCTCCGGCCTTCGATCGTTTGTTGCAGAATATGCACCTTAGCACAACCAGCCGCCATGCCGCCGGGCCAAAAACTACAGATTCAAGGCTGGCCCTTTACCTGCACAACGTCCCGTACGTGCGCAACGCGGCAGGCTTCAATCCCGCCGCCCCGACCAGGGCCTCAGCCGGGGCATCCAGCGCGGTACATGCTCCTTATAGACACGATAGCTCTCTCCAAAGCGTTTTTCCAGCCCCGGCTCTTCCGACAGCACAAAGTAGACATGATTGACGCAGAGGAACAGGCAGACCCATACCCCCAGGACCCAGGAACCCCGGAACAGGGCCTCGCCGGACAACATCAGTGCGACCCCGCTGATCATGGGATTGCGGACATAGCGATAGGGTCCCACTGCCACCAGAGCGCGGGTCGGATCCCAGGGCGCGAGGGTTCCCTTGCCGATCCGGCCGAAGAGACCGACGCACCAGCAGAAGAGCGCGAACCCGGCCAGAAATACGGCCGCGCCTGCAGACTGGGGCAGGAGTGCGATGAGCGAACCGTCGCCCCAGCGATGATCGACATCGGCGAAGGAGGTCAGGAGCCACAAGGGCACTCCGACCACTACCATGAACGGCAGGAGCAGGATGGAGAGTACATGACGCAGCGCCATGAGCATGGGTCACTCCTGCAGCCTTTTGACGGGATATCGGAATCTCTGCGGGATAAGTCTGTTCGACGTTACCGTGTGCCGCGCGATCGAGCACGGATAGGCGACTGATTAACGGTCCTGACGAGACCCTTGAGGAACGGTTAAACCCGTTAGAGATTGTCATGTTATTCTACATCGGGTCAGCCGATGCGGCAGCACCGTGGATCTATGGAATTTCCCGCTAGACCAGCCGGCTTTCTAACGGGTCGAGCAGGAGAGCTGCATTCTCCCTTGACAGACTTTTTCATAGGTGCCCCCGACGGACCCCCGTTTTTACGGGATCCCAAAGGCCTTATTCCGCCCGTTCCGGACTTTTTTTCCGTGCGAGGTCCTGAATAAGCTCCATCTGGATCTGCTGAATCTCCATAAGCCGCTGCCACTGATTCATGAGAAGGTGGTCGATCTTCTCGTGCAGGTGGCGGATCTCCAGTTCAGCCTTGAGGTTGATGCGATAGTCATGCTCCGCCTGAATGCGGTCCCTCGCCTCCTGACGGTTCTGGCTCATGAGAATGACCGGGGCCTGCATGGCGGCAAGACAGGACAGTATCAGATTGAGAAAGATATACGGGTAGGGATCAAAAGGCTTCATGACCATGGCAGCGGTATTCAGGACGATCCAGGCCGCCAGTACCCCGCAGAAGATGCCGATAAAGAGCCAGCTGCCGCCGAAGTCGGCAAGACGGTCCGCCATGATCTCCCCGAGGCTGCGCTGACGGTCATATTCGACATTGATGTTTCGTGACAGAAGTTCCTGCTCCTTCAGGCTTTTTATCACCTGCTCCTCGAGTACGGTCAGCTCGCCCTTATCCGCCTTGATGACATCCCTGACATACTCTGCCCGGTAGCGATTCAGATCAGCAATACAGATGAAACCCTGTGGTGACCAGTCGGGGTGGGTCGCCATGATCTTCTCGACGATCAGTCCCCGGACCAGTTCCGCCGTCAGCACCTCGCTCATTTTTTTGTGTTCTTTGCATACCTGGCAAATGACCTCTCGTTGCTGCAGTTTGGCCATGGCAACCTCTTCTCCTGAGATATTCGGGGGCGATTTTCTCTATGCTTTAATGGGGCAATTTCACCTCATGCTCTACCCAATATATAACGTTGTTACTTACATTAACTTCGGAAACAACGCCAAATGTACTTAGATCCTTCTCTCATAATGGCAGGAGGGGCACCGCCAGGCCTTCGTGTCCGGGTACCAATACATCTTCTTGCGGCAGACCGGGCAGGTCTTTTTTTTGGTCGCCCGCTGTTCAGCGGGCGGCGATGCTCCCTTTTTTGATCCATCGTATTCGCCGGAAGTCATGGATGCCACAGGTACGACAAAGGACGGAGATGCAGCGACGCCCGGCGTCGAAGCCGGAGCGCTTTTCCCCTGAACGGTATCTATTGGTTCTTCATACGCGCAGGAAAAGCACTGCCACATGTGCTCGAGCTCAAGCAGGTTCATTTGCCCCCCGCACATGGGGCATTTCTTCTGCCATTTCGAATCCAGCGGAGGAGAAGCTGCCTTGATCTCGATCGCCTGCTTGACGCCGACCTTCTTCGAGCTGGGAGCACTGCTTTTCGGAGGTTCCTTGGGCGGGGTTGGCTGCACAGCAGGCGGTGCCGGCTGCGCGGCCGGACCTTCAGCGATAAATTGTTCCACCTTGTTCTTGATCGAGGTTATCTCCGCCCGGATACCCGCAAAGAACTCCCGCGTGGTCTTCTCGACAAGCTCAATCTCCTTTTCCCGTTCCACCCTGCCGGTGAGGACCTTCTTTTCTTCGCTCTCGAGCTGCGCTATTTTTTCATGCAGCATCGCTATCTCGCCCTTTATCTCCTTCGATCTGACTTCCATGGCCCTGAGCTCGTCGCGCCAGTTAGGAAGAGCGGGCATCAAGCCCTTCTCGAGTATCTTCAGTTCCTCGAGCTGGGCATTGACGGCCCTAACGATCTCCTGCCGGCTCAGCTTCGAGGTCGTGGACAGCGCCTGGAGGGCTGCATGATAACACAGTTTCTCGTCGGGAATGATCTGCCGGAGCGATTGCAGGAGCCCACGGAACTTTCCGTATACCGTCGCTTCGCTTTCGAACACCCTTTTTATCTCTTCGCGGAGACGCTGGACCTTGGGCGACAGTTCTTCGCCGCCCGTCGATCTCGCAAAGAGATCGGCAATTATCTGGGAAAGATCGTTGGTCATGCGTTCTCCTCAGCGCCCATGCCTTTCCTCGTAAAGCCCTGATAACGGAACAGAGGCGTTACCTGCTCGTTGATAAAAAGAAGCGCGGCTGCTCTCTGCGCCTCCGGGGTCACCGGTGATCCAGGAACGATACAAGTCCGCCTGATGAGTAGAGTAGCTCTTTTCAGCGATCAATTCAACGTGAATTTACGAGTTCAGAATATCGATCGAGGCGCTGGCGCGTATGAGGCAGCCGCAAAAAGGCCGGAGAGATTCCTCTCTCCGGCCTTTGATGATTCGCTGCTGCAGCTGCTTCTGAGTTAATCCCGCCGCCCATACCGCCTTAATCGAGCTACATCAAACAGTAAAGACCTGATAATCATATGAAGGCACCTCAGCATACCAGAGAGGGTTGAGCTCTCTGGTATGCTTCTAGGAAAGAGTCCAATGAAAGAGTCCAATCTAACCTAGGAGGTGCTGAATGAAATTGTACACGGGATGAGATCTGCATTCAAGCAGCAGTTATCTCGGCATCATCGACGAAACCGGCAAGAGAGTATTCAAGCAAAAGCTGCCAAATGAACGTGAACGCATTATGGAAGCGCTTAAGCCGTATAACGACGGTATTGCCGGCATCGTCGTTGAATCCACCTACAACTGGTATTGGCTCGTAGATCTTCTGATGGATACGGGTTACCAGGTACATCTGGCTAATCCGGCCGCGATCAAGAAGTACACAGGGCTGAAATTCGCCGACGATCAGCACGACGCCTTCTGGCTGGCCGAGATGCTGCGGCTGGGGATCCTTCCCGAGGGGTACATCTACCCCAAGGAAGCCGTCCGGTCCGCGATCTCCTGAGGAAGCGCATGCACCTGGTGAGACTCC
>JAFNGD010000049.1:980-3155 GCA_017885365.1 Nitrospirota bacterium | reverse complement strand
AGGCACTGGATGCAGTTCTCTTCGATCCATCGAGGCTTGTAGGTCCGCCACGATCCGGTCTTGTATTCATTCGCATTGCCGGCCTTCAAGACCGTTCCGGCATGGGGCAGTTCTTTCCAGTTCATCTGTTTCATCCCTGTTTTACCTCCTCGTACCCGCGCTTCACCGCGGCAAGATTCCCGTCAATGATCTTCTGGGCGAACTTCTTGCCGAAACTGCCCTTTACATCATCGAGCAGCACTTCCTGGCCGACGATCGAGATCGCCCTGTTCAATGCTCCAAGCATGGGTGCGTTCGGCATGGGCCGGCCGATGGTGTCGATGGCGATCTTGGTCGCATCGATCGTAAAGACCTTCTGCGAGGGTTTTGCTTTCAATTTTTCCCGCACCTCTTTCGGATCCCTGCTCGTGTTGATGACGAACACAGCGTCGTCCTTGGCGCCTTCGGCGACGTTGATGGCGTCCAGCAGCGTCGCGTCAACAACAGCAACAACACCAGGATTCAGCACCGGGCAGTGCATGCGGAGCACTTTTTCGCTGATGCGGTTATAGGCGCGGAGCGGCGCTCCCGCGCGCTCAGGGCCGTACTCCGGGAACGCCTGCACATTGCGGCCGCCGGAAAGGCACGCGTCGGCGAGCACCTTTGCAGCAGTGACCGTCCCCTGTCCACCCCGTCCATGCCACCTGATCTCGATCATTTCAGCCATAACAATATCCTCCGATCAACTTCAGATTGCCGATAAGCGATTTCAGATTTGTTCATCGATCTGCACTCTACAATCCGAAATCCGCAATTAGTTCACATTTCCCGTCTTCCCTGGAGCGCCCGCTGGACCGTGTTCTCATCGGCATATTCGATATCGCCGCCGACCGGAAGTCCGTAAGCGATGCGGCTGACGCTGATGCCGAGGGGTTTGATGAGCTTCGCAAGGTACATCGCCGTGGTCTCGCCCTTCACCGTGGGGTTCGTGGCAATGATGACCTCGTTCACGCCGCCGGACCTGAGCCGCTGCATGAGGCCGTCGATCTTCAGGTCCTCCGGACCGACCCCGTCGAGGGGGGAGAGTGCTCCCAGGAGCGCGTGGTACCGTCCGCGGAACGTGCCGGTCTTTTCGAGGACCAGGATGTTGCTGGGCTCTTCGACCACGCAGATCACCGTGCGGTCCCGCTTCTCATCGCGGCAGATGCCGCAGATCTCTTCCTCGGTGATGTTGTTGCAGGCCGAACAGTAGCGGCTGCTGTTCTTCAGGTCCAGGATCGCCTGCGCGATGCCTGCGGCCTCTTCCTTCGGCATGCCGAGCACCGCGAAGGCGAGACGCTCAGCGCTTTTCCTGCCGATGCCGGGGAGCCGCATGAACGCTTCCACGGTCCGTCCCAGGGCTTTGCCGGAGATCTTCCCGTCCTGGTCCCCGGCCTTTTCGCGCTTTTTCGTACGCAGAGGCTCCGGTGACGGGGCATCGTGTTCCTTCACCGCCGTTGTCCTGTCCTGTCCGTTCGGCTCCCGTCCCATGGTCACCTAGAGCAGTCCCGGCGGGAGCCCCATGCCGGCGGTCAGCCGACCCATCTCATCCTTCATGAGCTCCTGAGACTTGCGGAGCGCTTCGTTCACGGCAGCAGCGACCAGGTCCTGGAGCATCTCGATGTCGTTCGGATCGACCACCGACCTGTCGATCTTGATGGAAAGCACTTCCTGCCGTCCATTGGCGACCACCGTTACCATGCCGCCGCCGGAGGATGCCTCGACGGTTTTGTTCCCGGCCTCTGCCTGGAGCTTCTTCACCTGCTCCTGCATCTGCTGGGCCTGTTTCATCAAATTATTCAGAAGGTTCTTGGACATCGCGTTAAGCTCCCTTGGAAAGACAGTGTCCGTTTACAGCGGCCATGATGGCCGCTCGCCCACGGGAGAACCCCCTCTGCTGCCTGCGAGGCGCTTACGTTCTGCCAATAGCGGAGCAAAAGGAATACTATAGTAAAAAAATCCGGGTTCTTTTGCAAGAAAAAACAGGCAGATTATGGCGATATAAAAAAAATAAATGACCGGGCTGCGTTCCCGGGCGCCTTATTCCCGGCCTTCGGGTTCGACGATCTTTCCGTTAAAGATGCTGAGCGCGTCCTGTACGAACGGGTCCTGCTCACCGGGGGAGGTTTTCTTTGGCGCAGCAAGCTTGGTCTCCGG
>JAFNGD010000049.1:0-953 GCA_017885365.1 Nitrospirota bacterium | reverse complement strand
GAGGACCCCTTGATCCCGATGACCAGAGCGTCCTCCATGCTTTCCACGACCCTGCTGTTCAGAAGGGCCGAACCGAGGTTCGGCTTCCTCTGTTTGAGCGCCCCCAGGATCTTTCCCCAGGGGTCGCCGTGCCCGGCAGAAGGCCCGGGCCGGGCAGCCGCAGCCGGCACCGGATGGGGTACCGCGTAGCCGGACGTGCGCTCGCGGACCGCTTCGCTACGGATGCCGTCGCTCTGGCCGCCGGTACCGAGCCTGGCTTCGAGCGTTCTCATGCGTTCCAGGACCTCGCCAAGCGGTCTCAGCGGGGCCAGACTGCACGCCTTCACCAGCCCGACCTCGAGGGTAAAGCGCTGATGCGGCGACCAGCGCATCTCATCAAGCGTCCGGGAAAGGCTGTCGAACAACATGATCAACCGCTCCGCATCGGTACCCGCGGCCTGCCGTGCCAGCGCATCCAGGTCCGCTGCGGGCAGTTCGACGATCTTCCCGGGTTCCTTGGCGATCAGCGAAACGATCAGGTTCCTGATNNCGCAGGGTCTCCTGGGCGATCGCGCCGAGGATCGCCTGGAGGTCCTCATTCCTGATCTCCATGCCGCTGTAGGACACCGCCTGGTCGAGGAGGCTCTGGGAGTCCCGCATGCTGCCCTCGGCGGCCCGGGCGATCATCGCCAGGCCCTGGTCGCTGACCTTGATGCCTTCCTTGTCCGTGATCTCCCGGAGCTTTGCGGCGATCTCATGAAGCGCGATCCGCTTGAAGCCGTAGCGCTGGCAGCGGGAATGGATGGTTGCGGGGACCTTCTGGGGTTCCGTGGTCGCGAAGATGAAGATGACGTGCGGAGGCGGTTCTTCGAGGGTCTTGAGGAGCGCGTTGAACGCCTCGTTCGTGAGCATGTGGACCTCGTCGATCACGTAGACCTTGTTCTTTCCACCGACGGGCGCGTACTTCACGGTCT
>JAFNGD010000048.1 GCA_017885365.1 Nitrospirota bacterium | reverse complement strand
TGCACGAAATGCAGGGTCATTCGCCGCAAGGGCATTGTGCGCGTCATCTGCGAGAATTCGCGCCACAAGCAGCGGCAGGGATAGGGAAAACACTGCCGAAATTCGGATTGCGAACTTCGAGCGGGCAAGGAACGTTGTGCTTCGGGATTTTAGTTACGGATCTGCATTACAGGAGGAACTGTGGCACGTATCGCCGGTGTGGATTTACCTAAGGATAAGAGAATCGAGATCTCGCTGAGATACATTTTCGGCATCGGGCCGACGACCGCCCGCAGGATCCTCACGGAGGCGGGGATCGATCCCGCCACCAAAACCAAGGATATCACGGAAGACGCGATCGTCAAGATCCGCGCCATCCTGGACCGCGACTACGTCGTGGAGGGCGACCTCCGGCGCGACATCACCATGAACATCAAGCGTCTGATGGATACCGGAAGCTATCGCGGCCTCAGGCACCGCAAGGGGCTGCCGGCGCGGGGACAGCGGACCAAGACGAACGCCCGTACGCGGAAAGGACCGAAACGGTCCGCAATGTCGGGCAGGGGCAAGAAGAAGAGCCTGGCGAAGAAGTAGCGGGCCGGCATGCCCCGGCAGGGCGACCCCCTGAGCCGGAGGCATCATCACACACACGGGAGATCCGATGGCAAAGAAGGGTAAAGAGAGAAAGAACGTGGCGAACGGTATCGCCCACATCCACGCGTCGTTCAATAATACGATCGTGACCATTACGGATACCGCCGGCAACGTCCTGACGTGGTCGAGCTCTGGCAACAAGGGATTCAAGGGGTCCCGGAAGAGCACGCCCTTCGCCTCACAGCTGGCGGCGGAAACGGCAGCGAAGAAGGCGATGGAGCACGGTATGCGGCAGGTCGAGGTCTATGTGAAGGGGCCGGGCACCGGCAGGGAATCGGCCATACGGGCGATCCAAGCGGCGGGTCTCGAGATCGTTGCGATCAAGGACGTGACGCCTATCCCGCACAACGGATGTAGGCCGCCGAAGCGGCGCAGGGTCTAGTCGGGAACAGGTTTTAACAGGAGGAGAAACACTTGGCACGGTATATTGGATCGGTCTGTAAACTCTGTAGAAGGGAAAGCACCAAACTGTTCTTGAAGGCGGAGCGGTGCTATACTGATAAGTGCGCGATCGTCAGGAGAAGCTATCCGCCTGGGCAGCACGGTCAGGGGAGGATCAAGCTCTCGGAATATGCCGTCCAGCTGCGGGAAAAGCAAAAGATCCGCCGCCTCTACGGGGTCCTGGAGCGGCAGTTCCGGGGCTACTTTGAGAAGGCCGAACGGATGAAGGGGATCACCGGCGACAACCTCCTGCAGCTCCTTGAACGCCGGCTTGACAACGTAGTGCAGAGGATGGGCTTTGCCGGCTCCAAGAAAGAGGCGCGGCAGCTCGTCCGGCACGGCCACATGCTGGTGAATGGCAAGAAGGTGAACATCCCGTCCTATATCCTGAAGGCAGGGGACGTGGTGGAACTCCGCGAGAAGAGCCGGGGCATTGCGCAGGTCCAGCAGACACTTGCCGCTGTTGAGAAACGCGGCTTCCCCACCTGGCTGGAGATCGACAAGGTCCAGTTCCGGGGCAAGGTGCTGTCCCTCCCGCCGCGGGAAGAGGTCACCCTGCCGACGGTGAAGGAACAGCTCGTTGTCGAGCTCTACTCGAAGTAATCTCGATATATAATTCCGTGGCTCCGTTGGACGCGGGGGAAGTTCCCCACGTCTGCGGCCACGGCGTTCAGTTTTTTCACTCCTATTCGGAGGAACCATGCTGAAAAAAGCCAAAGACTTCCAGATGCCGAAAAAGCTTCAGTACGACCCGAAGAAGATCACGGATACGAACGGGAAGTTCACGGCGGAGCCTCTGGAACGGGGATTCGGAACCACGCTGGGGAACTCCCTGCGCCGCGTCCTGTTGTCGTCCCTGGAGGGTTCGGCCATCACGGCAGTGAAGATCGCCGGGGTGCATCACGAGTTCTCCAGCATTCCGGGCGTCGTGGAGGACACGACGGATCTGATCCTGAACCTCAAGGAGGTCCGTCTCAAGCTGCATACCGACAAGACGAAGACCCTGACCCTTAAGGCCAAAGGCCCCGGTCAGGTCACGGCGAAGGACATCGAAACGGACGCGGAAGTGGAGATCCTCAACCCGGACCTCCACCTTGCTACCATCGATAAGAACGGCAAGCTTGAGTTCGAGGTGCGCGCCCGCCGCGGTAGGGGCTATGTTCCTTCGGAAAAGAACAAGGAGCCCGGTCAGCCCATCGGTCTCATCCCGATCGACGCGATATTCTCTCCTATCCGGAAGGTGAACTTCAAGGTGGAGAACGCCCGTGTCGGGCAGGATACGGACTACGATAAGCTGGTCCTCGATGTGACGACCGACGGGAGCCTCCGACCCGATGATGCGGTGGCCCATGCGGCTAAACTTCTGAAGGACCACCTGTCCATATTCATCCATCTCCCCGAGGAAGAGGAAGAGGCCCCTCTCGCGGAAGAGGAGTTGAAGAAGTCGCCGACTTACAACGAGAACCTGCTCCGGAGCGTCAACGAACTCGAGCTCTCGGTGCGGGCGGCGAACTGTCTCAAGAACGCCGGGATCGAGACCATCGCCGAAATGGTGCAGAAGACCGAGAGCGAGATGCTCAAGACCAAGAACTTCGGCCGAAAGTCGCTCAATGAGATCAAGGAGATCCTGAGCGGCATGGGGCTGGGCCTGGGGATGAAAGTGGATGACAAGATCGTGACCGAAGCCAGGAGGCTCCTGGCCGAGCGGCCCACCGAGGTGTAAACCTAACTTTGAGAAGGATCGTACTATGAGACACGCATGTGCAGGAAGACAATTCGGGAGGAACAGCGGCCATCGCAAGGCATTGCTCAAGATGCTGGTGACCGCA
>JAFNGD010000047.1 GCA_017885365.1 Nitrospirota bacterium | reverse complement strand
CCGAAGGCCGTGACGATGATCACGATGGTGTCCGGCGATGACTCCTTGACCGCCTTGAGGAGTGTCATGCCGTCCATCTGCGGCATCTTCAGATCAGTGATAACGAGGTCAAAGATGTCGTTCTGAACGGCCTTGAGGGCCTTCTCGCCGTTATCGGCAGTGACCACGTTATAACCTTCCTTGCGAAGCATGATCGAGAGCAGCTCCCGCATGCTTTGCTCATCATCAACAATGAGTATCCTGTTCAACGTGCTCATGCTCCGGTCCTTATCTCCTTGGGAACGGCAGGCCCGCATGCGGGGTTGCCGGTGCCGGAACTTCCTCGAATGGCAGTCGTATGGTGAATATCGTCCCCTTGCCGGGCTCGCTTTTCACATCGATCGCCCCTCCGAGGTCCTCGATGATCCGGTACACAATGGCAAGACCGAGGCCCGTCCCGTCGGTCTTGGTCGTGAAAAAGGGGTCGAAGATGTTCTCGAGATGCTCCATGGCAATCCCGGTTCCGGTGTCCGAGACACAGATGACAACCTCATCTGACTGATCACCGGTCCCGGGGGCGGCTGTGATGCCGATGGACCCTCCGTTGCTGATCGCCTGCGCGGCATTGATGAGGAGGTTCCAGAAAACCTGGCGAAGACGCTGGGGGTCACCGGTGACGGCCACATGAGGTGCGATCTCGCAGCGGATCGATATTCCGGCCCGGAAGTTCCTGCTGTTCTTGAAGAGTGCGATTGTCTCATTCACGACGGCATCGAGGGCCAATTGTTCCCGCTGGCTTGATCGAGGTCGAGCGTAATCCAGAAACTCGGTGATGATCGTGTTCAACCGGTCCGTCTCCCGAAGAACGATGTCCATGAGGTGCTTGTGGTCGCCTTTCAGGTCGAGTTCACCCTGAAGCATCTGGATCGAGCCGCTGAGGGACGCAAGCGGATTGCGGATCTCGTGCGCAATGCCGGCTGCAAGGCTCCCTACCGTCGCGAGACGTTGCTGCCGGCGCATCTGGTCTTCCATTTCGATCAGCCGGGTAATGTCCTGGAACGTAAGAATGATGCCCCGGACGGCATCATGGTCGTCCTTGAGGAGCGACGCGGTGAAGCCGAGGATCGCATTATTGCCGTCCAGCTTGACGATCTGCCCTTCGAATCGAACAGGACGCTCCTTCAAGTCATCCGTGTGTCCGAAGAGCCCCTTGATGCTGTATCCGAAGATGGATTTCCAGTTGTTGCGGGCCTCTTCGAACCGATAGCCGGTGATCTGCTCGGCTGCGTTGTTCCATGAGGTGATCTCGCCGGCCATATTCATCGTGACGATGCCGCTGCCAACGCTGCGGAGGATATGATCCTGGATGACCTGGAGGTCCTCGAAATCCATGCTCTTTTCTTGCAGTTCCTGGCGGGTCTTCCGGAGGCGCTCGGATAAGTAACTGCTCAGGATCGCCACGAGATAAAAGGAGAGGATATTAACGAACAGGAGATACAGGACCTGGAAGGGGGTGAAGTTCTGGCTCCGCGTAAAGCCCAGGACATTGTAATACTGCATATCCAGCATGCTGCCATACAGGATGCTGGCAAGCGATGCGGAGAGATAGCCGCCCCGCCGATAGAGGATGATGCTGGCGGCAATGATGGTGACGTGGTAGAGAAGCGAGAAACCGCTGTCGATGCCTCCGGTCAGCGAGACGAGCCACGAGATCAGCAGGATGTCTCCGCTGATTTGGGCGTACGCGAGGAGCGACAGGTTAATGGATTGCCTGATGAGATACCAATGGATGCCCGTGATCGTATATACGGCGAAGGAGAAATAAATGAGGTAAACGGTCGGGAAGTGATAGATGTGGTAGCGAAACTGAAAGAAGATAAGGCTGCCGAGCAGGAAGGTCGCAATCACCAGCCTGCCCAGCATCAACCATTTTAATCTGGCAAAATATTCCTCTTTCGAAAATTCCTGTTTCACCAGCGCTATTTACCCATGGTTGAACCCATCTGGAATATGGGCATGTACATGGCGATGATGACAAAACCGACGGTGGTGCCCAGGAAGACCATGAGCATCGGTTCCAGCATGGACGTGAGGGCCGCCACGGCCGAGTCCACCTCTTCATCATAGAAATCCGCGATCTTGTTGAGCATGTTGTCCAGGGCGCCGGTGGCCTCACCGACGGAGATCATCTGGGTGACCATGGCCGGAAAAACCTTTGCCTTGCTGAGCGGTTCAGCCAGGGTCTTGCCTTCGCTCACGCTCTGCCGTGTCTGCATGATCGCTTCTTCGACGATCTTGTTCCCCGCGGTCTTGGCCACGATGATGAGACCCTCCAGGATCGGCACGCCGCTGGTCATGAGCGTTCCCAGCGTCCGGGTGAATTTCGCAACCGAAACCCTGGTGATCAACGACCCTACGACGGGAATTTGCATGGCAATGCGGTCGGTCGCACGCAGGCCGTTCTCCGTCTTTCTCCAATTTTTTATGCCGACGATGCCCCCCACGATGGACAAGAGCAGGATCAGTCCGCCCCAGCTTTTGAGGAAATCGCTGAACGCAATAACAATTCTGGTCGGCAAGGGCAACGCCTGTCCCGACTCTTTGAACATCGCGGCAAGCATGGGAACCACGACGACCAGGAGGAGGGCCACGACACCGACGG
>JAFNGD010000046.1 GCA_017885365.1 Nitrospirota bacterium | reverse complement strand
TTCGAAGGTCCCGCTCGTGTTCAGGCGCACCGTGTATTCCAGCGACCACGGGCACTTGGCAACATACTCGTAGTAGGCCCGGTAGGCCGTGAAGGAGCGTTCCGTGAACACCGGCCAGGCCCATCCGGTCTGTTTCTGGTCCTTCGTGAGCATGCGCGAATCACCGCCCAGGCCGGAGCCCAGGATCGTGGAACCCGCAGGGATGAGGTNNTTTCNNGCNGNNCCNGNANCANNNGNANCANTNNGCCTGTCGAACAGAAACAGAAAGGCGCATGGTCGCGGGGGGACGTCGCGCGGATCAAGCTCGAACTTGAATCACAAGCCGATATGACCTGGGTGGTGGTGAACGATCCGATCCCGGCGGGTTCGACGATCCTCGGCTCCGGCCTTGGCGGCGATTCGCGCATGCTGACCAAGGACGAGAAGAAGACCGGCTGGGCATGGCCGATATTCACCGAACGTTCCTTCACGGCCTATCGGGCGTACTACGAGTTCGTTGCCAAGGGGCCGTGGACCCTGGAGTACACGGTGCGCCTGAACACGAGCGGGTCCTTCGAGCTTCCGGAGACCCGCGTCGAGGCGCTCTATGCGCCTGAGATGTTCGGCGAGAGCCCCAATGCGAGGATGGATATCGGAAATTGACAGGGTCAATACCATGAAGCGGAACTGGTCGATCATAATGCTCATCCTGGCGATGTCGGCCGACGTCTCCGTTGCTCTTCCGTCCTACCAGGATGTCCGTGCGGCACGCTTGGTCTCCGACGCCGTGCTCCTGGACAGGCACGGCGAGGTGATCCATGAGCTGCGCGTCGACCTGAAGGGAAGACGGCTTGCCTGGACGAGGCTTGCGGACATTTCTCCGGCGCTCGTGAAGGCGGTGGTCCGATCCGAGGACAAACGATTCTACGGTCATCACGGAGCGGACTGGACGGCGCTGTTCTCCGCATCGCTGGGGTATCTTTTCTCCGACGGAAGGCGCGGAGCGAGTACGATCACGATGCAGCTCGCATCGATGCTTGATGAGAACCTGCGCACAGGAGCGGTCAGACGGACGATCGCCCAGAAGTGGAGACAGATAGAAGCGGCGCGGGACATGGAGAAGACCTGGACCAAGGATGAGATATTGGAAGCCTATCTCAATCTCGTGACCTTCCGGGGGGAGCTGCAGGGCATCGCAGCTGCCTCACGAGGCCTCTTCGACAAGGACCCCAGCGGCCTGGACGAAGGAGAGTCCGCTGTCCTCGCTGCACTGATCCGGTCGCCCAATGCATCGCCGGAAAAAGTCGGTGAACGGGCGGCAGTGCTCGCGGCATCTCTGGGGAGCGCCATACCGGCGGCGCAGCTCGAAGAGCTTGCTCGTGAGCGGCTGTCCAGGCCCTATGCTGTACGAAGACGGATCGATGATGCCCCCTTTGTTGCGCAGCGGCTCCTGCACGAAGGAAGAAAGAGTGCGGTCTCGAAAGTCGATGCGCGCATCCAGCGGTTCGCGGTCGAAGCGCTGGAGCAGTCTGTCAGCGTCCTGAGGGGACAGAATGTAAGCGACGGCGCGGTCCTCGTGGTCGACAACAAGAGTGGCGACGTGCTCGCCTATGTCGGGAACAGCGGGAGGCTCTCATCGGCTGCCTTCGTCGACGGGATCCGGGCGCGTCGCCAGGCAGGATCAACGCTCAAGCCTTTCCTCTATGGTCTTGCCATCGAGCAGCGGCTCATTACGGCCGCCTCGCTCATTGAAGACGCCCCCCTCGATCTACCGACGGCGAGAGGGGTTTACCGTCCGGAGAACTACGACAGGGAATTCCGCGGAGTCGTAACGGCAAGGAACGCACTTGCCTCATCGATGAATATCCCCGCGGTAAAGACACTCGGCATCGTGGGGGCCGATGCTTTCGTGCGGGAGCTCCGCGCGTTTGGTTTCACCGGTCTTGCGGATTCGGAACAGTATGGGCCATCACTTGCCCTCGGTTCGGCCGATATCATTCTCTGGGACCTCGTGAATGCCTACCGGACCTTGGCGAATGGCGGCATCAGGGGAGGGATGCGGTTGTCTCCTGATGAAACAACGGGGTCGAAGCAGCGGGTACTGTCCCGGGAAGCGTCCTTCATCATTGCGGACATCCTGTCGGACCGCGAGGCACGGAGCACGACGTTCAGCTTCGAAAGCCCCCTTGCCACCCGGTTCTGGACCGCGGTCAAGACCGGCACGAGCAAGGACATGCGGGACAACTGGTGCGTGGGGTATTCGGAACGCTATACCGTCGGCGTCTGGGTAGGAAACTTCTCCGGCGCGTCCATGTGGGATGTATCAGGCGTGACCGGCGCGGCTCCGATCTGGCTCGAGGTCATGAACCGTCTCCATGCGGAGACGCCCAGCATGCCTTCTGAGCCGCCTCAGGGTGTTGTGTACGCTTCAGTCCCTTATCGGCCAACCGGGAACGGCTCAGCGCGGAAAGAGTGGTTCCTTGCCGGGACCGAACAGGGGGTAGTGCGGTCCCGGGTAGAGGGACAGCGACCGAGGATCCTCTATCCGGCTCCGGACACGGTAATCGCCATCGATCCCGACATCCCTGTTGACCTCCAAAAGGTGTTTTTCAGGTCAACGCCGTCTACAGTGCTGGTCCTGGATGGTGCAATGGTCAGCGCTGCCGCGTGGTCACCTGTTACCGGCAGGCATCTCCTTTCCCTCATCGGAGCGGATGGAACTGTTGCGGATGAGATCTCCTTTGAGGTAAGATAGGAAAACAATACTTACCGGTCCGGTCTGATGAGAAAACCCTTTTCTTTCATCCGCGGCAGGTGGATATACCATTTATGAAATCCAAGACCGAAGCCGTCATCATCGGCACCATGAACCTGGGGGAGGCGGACAAGCTGGTCACGTTCTTTTCCCTCGACCGCGGCATGCTGAAGGGTGTTGCCAGAAACGCCCGGAAGTCCTTTCGCCG
>JAFNGD010000045.1 GCA_017885365.1 Nitrospirota bacterium | reverse complement strand
TTGAACTTAATATTGAATCTTGAATATTTAATGTTGAATCAGATTCATGGAACCATGAAGCTCTCGAAGGTCACGAAAGAAACCGACATGGCTGGCATGTCTTAAAGCCTGTCAGTTGATCCATCATAACTTGGATTTAAACCAGAAACGTTGAACAAGAACCTAATCCTTGAACATTGAACTTTGAATATGAATAATTCTCACCGCCAAGGCGCGAAGAACGCGAAGGAAAGAAAAGCTTACTACTGTCTCTCGCAAAGCCGCAAAGAACGCAAAGGAAACCCGGATCTTTGTATAAACATTGAACCTTGAACCATAAACGTTGAACTGTGAACGGTTTTAATTGATTCACAAAGCTCCCTTCCCGGTAAATACGGTCTTGATCGTCCTGAGGAGTATGAACAAGTCGAGGAAGAAGTTCCGGTTCTTGATGTAGAAGAAGTCGAACTTCAGTTTCTCCCGTGTATCATCGACCGAGTTGCCATACCGGTAGTTGATCTGCGCCCAGCCCGTGACCCCCGGCGTGACCATGTGACGCTCCTGGTAGTACGGGATCTCCTTCGTGTACAGCGCCACCAAGGCCTCCGCCTCGGGCCGGGGCCCGATCAGGCTCATGTCCCCTTTCAGTATGTTCCAGAACTGCGGGAATTCGTCGATGTGCAGTTTGCGGAGAATACGGCCGATACGGGTNNGTCTGCGAATAGAATATCAGTCCCTTCGAGTCCAGGCGGACCAGCACGGCCGCCAGGAGCATGACCGGCGTCGTGGCAGCGAGTCCGATGCCCGCGAAGGCGATGTCGAAGGTCCTCTTGAGATACCAGTAGTACCGCCTCTCAACGCTCGCCAATTCATCAATGAACCAGGTGTCGTTCAGATGATCGATCGGCACCTTGCCGGTAATGACCTCGATCACCTGCTTCTGATCGCTCACCTTGACCTTCGCCTTCATCGCGGCAAGCAGATCGTTCATGAGCCGCGGCCCGACCGCCGTGGACGCCACGACGATCTGATCCACACCCAGGTCGCGCACCGTGGACAGGAGATCACCGCTCATCCCGAGACAGGGGCATGTTCCTGCAGCCGCGGCGACCTCTCCCACGGAAAGACAGCCCACCACCGTCGAATGCAGATACTCCTTTCGCGTGATGAGCCGTGTCAGCTCTTCACAGGGTCCCGGATCACCGACCATCAGGACCTTCCAGTAGATCTGCGAACGCGTGAATCGTGCGTGGACATACCGGAAGAGAGCGATCAACACCCATGCAAACGGATAGAACAGGAGAAAGACCGCACGCGGCAAAGGCTCGCGAAAGAAGAAGAAGGCAACCGTCGTCACGGCGGAACTGATGGTGAGCCCGAACCCCAGCAGGATCATCGTGTTCATGAGACCGGTCGGCATCTGGTAGAGCGAGTAGATATCGAGAATGATGAAGACCACGAAAGCGGACGCAACGATCGTGGCCAGGGACCACTCGTATCTCCAGAACGTGTCCAGTGCCACAGGGGTTTGATATCCGGCATACATCGCCAGGACAAACGCCATGAGCATGGCGATCAGGTCAGCAAGGATGAGTACAGCTGTTTTCTCTTGTTTTCTCAGCTTCATATTGATAGCTCAATGTGAACAACGCACGTATCTATCTCATTGAAACCAGGCACTTACGGGCGCATAAAGTACTGGGGGATCTTCCTCACCGGCTTGAGCAGCAGGGTCCATGGATAGGGCCGCAGTCCATTGACTTCCCAGGCCTTCCGGTCGTTTCGGTTCGCCCGAACGCGGTTCGCGAGCGACGCGTTGCTCGTCCCTCCTACCCGCATCTTCACCAATACTTCCGGGATATAGGCGACCCGTACACGCTGTTTCACGAGGAATCGGAGCATCAGCTCATAATCGGCAGCAGAGCCCATGTCAAGGTTGAACAGGCCGTATTTCTCGTACACAGCGCGTTTCACAAAGAACGTCGGATGCGGCGGCATCCATCCCCAATAGAAGCTCCGTGGATGATACTGCCCGGAACGCCAGTAGCGAATGATCTTCGAAGTATCGCCCCTGGCAACGTAAAGCAGATCGCCATAGCAGGCATCAGCACCGTTGCTTGACAGGCATGCCTGGACCTTCGTGAGAATATCGGGTCCTGCAAAGAGATCATCGGCATGAAGGATGCCGATCACCTCTCCCGAGGCCATCCTTACCCCTTTGTTCAGGGCATCATAGATCCCCTTGTCCGGTTCAGACACAGAGTAAGCAATGCGGTCCTTATGATCCCGGAGGATACCGACCGTGCCGTCCGTCGAACCGCCATCAACGACGATTTGCTCCACCTGTTGATATGCTTGACCTCTGATGCTTGCCAGGCAGTCGCCGATCGTGCCCGCGTTGTTGAAGACCGCGGTGATGATGGAAACAACGGGGTTATTGATCCTTGCGTTCGACAATCCAGTTCTCCATGACCAGGACATCCATCCTGGTCCGCAAGAAGCAATCAAGCGCCTCTTCCGGTCTGCAGACCACCGGCTCATTCTCATTAAAGGACGTGTTCAAGACGATGGGCACACCCGTTATGGTCTCGAATGACCGTATCAATCGATGATAGCGGGGGTTCTGCGTCTCCGTTACTGTCTGAAGGCGGCCTGATCCGTTCACATGCGTGACCGCGGGGATCACTGAGCGCTTTTCCTGGCGTATCGGGTAGACCTGGAGCATGAACGGAACATCATAATCCGTCTCGAACCAGTCCGCAACCGCTTCCCGCACGATAGACGGCGCAAAAGGCCGGAACGATTCCCGGCGCTTGATCTTCAGGTTCAGGATGTCCTTCATGTCGCCTCGGCGCGGATCGCAGACGATCGAGCGGTTGCCGAGCGCGCGCGGGCCGAACTCCAT
>JAFNGD010000044.1:219-12981 GCA_017885365.1 Nitrospirota bacterium | reverse complement strand
GCGCGCACCATCAGCTCCGATCCGGAATGGAAATACGTGAACGTGCGGCGATATTTCGCCTATCTCGAGCGGTCCATCGACAAGGGAACGCAGTGGGCAGTGTTCGAGCCGAATGGTGAGGCCCTCTGGGCCAATGTGCGAAGGACCGTCGAGGACTTTTTGTTCAACGAGTGGGTGTCCGGCGCCCTGCTGGGCGAAAAGCCCGAGAAGGCGTTCTTCGTCAAGTGCGATCGCTCCACCATGACCCAGAACGACCTTGACAACGGCAGGCTGATCTGCTTGATCGGCGTAGCCGCACTCAAGCCCGCGGAGTTCGTGATCTTCCGCATCGGCCAGTGGACCGCGGATCGTAGAAGCTAGCGAATGCATACAAGGAGGATATCATGGCTGAATTCAGAGAACGGCCTTACGTTCAATTCAATTTTCTGGTGAACCTGGGCGACGGCGTGACCGAAGGTCCGGAGGCGGGCTTCCAGGAGTGCAGCGGCATCGGCATGGAGGTTACGGTCGCCGAGTACCGGAACGGAAACGAAAAAGAGAACAGCGTCCGCAAGATCACCGGCATGAACAAATCGACGGACGTAACGCTGAAGCGCGGGATCGTCGGCTCGCTCGGCCTCTACAAATGGCTCGACCAGATCCGGAACGGTGATCAAAACGCCTACCGCAACGTGGTGATCCAGCTTTTGAGCGAGGACCGCGGCAAAATAGCCCAGGAGTGGAAGCTGCTCCGGGCGCGGATCATCAAACACACCAGCGGCCCGATGAATGCCAAGGGAACCGACGTTGCCATGGAAGAGCTGGTTCTTGCCTATGAGCGCCTGGAGATGGCATAAGCATGATGACGCAGGTCGCGCAGAGATTGCCCGGCATCGGTTTTGAGGCGCAGCCCTCGACGCCCAGGGACCAATTGCCCCGCATGGACGTGGCTGTCTTCGTGGGATTCGCCGCGTCAGGGCCGCTGCACACGCCGGTCGTGGTGGAGGACGCCGCCCAGTTCGAGTCGGTCTTCGGCAGCGATGCCCCCCTTGCCTGGGACGAGCAGCGCAATCGGCCTGTGTACGCCTACCTCGCCCCCGCAGTGAGGGCCTTCTTCCGGAACGGCGGCCGGCGCTGCTGGGTCATCCGTGTAGCCAGAGCGGCGCGTGACGATGAAGAGCAATCCCAAGAAAAGGCCGCCCAGTATAACTACTTTCCGATTCCCGGCCTTGCACAGGCTGATTTTGACGAGTCCGGCAAGAAGCTTGTCGCTGTCACGCCTGCTTTTGCCCGGGCACGGTCAGAAGGAAGCTGGTCCGATTCGCTGCGCACCGGGACCGTCCTTGCTTCGCTCGCGGTTGAGATTGTTTCGGTCTCGCCGGACGGATGCACAGTCGATGTCAAGGTAAGATCGAAAGCCGAGATCGCGCCGGGCGATCTCTTGCGCGTGTCCTTTGAAGACGGCCATGTTCTTATGTTAGCGGTGGATACGGTCAAACGGCCGCCTACTTCTCCGCCCCTCTCCCCTCCGCTTGACATCAATGTCATGAGGGCATCGGGACGCGCTCTCTGGCTCGGGCCCGTTGTTGCAACGAGCCCGCCGCCTTCCGTATGTGTCCATGTATTCGGTCAGGGGACGAACCAGGCATGCAGCCCGCCGGTCTCGCCTCCGGCATCCCGAACCGGTGGCCCGGCCGGCTTTGACGAAGAACAATGGAGCGAGTTTCCGGGAAATATCGAGTGGTCCGATCCTTCCATCCGGACTTTGTCGATTAACCTGACTACTCTGCCAGCGGAGTTGCCGGCACCCGGTTCGTTGATACGGGTCGAATGGAATGAACGGCAGGTGTGGATGACAGTGCAGAGCGCTGGGTACACATCCGTAGAAGGATCCCCATCCGGCAAGGGCGCCTGCCTGAGGGGCGAGGCGATAGAGGTAGTTTATAATGCACCTGTCTATTCGCTAAAACCAGTTTCCGGCGAGATACTTACCTTCGTCCTCCACGCCCAACGGGGATCCGATCATTCCGCCTCCCTGCGCAATCTTGGCTTCGCTCCCCGGAATCCACGATACTGGGGGAAGTTGCCCACCGACCTGGAGCTCTACCGTAAGCCGGACATCGTAAAGGGGTTCGAAAAGACCGAAGCAGCTTTCGCCGAGGAGCGCATGGATTTTTGGAGCCTGCAGGGAGGCGGCCGTTATCCCCTGGCAAAAAGCGGGAAGGAAACATCAAAGGAAAATTCATTCTGTTTTCCGATCGGCATGCCCTTCGTTCTCAATTACGATTGGTTTGCCGGCCCCGTTAAGCACGGCGCAATGCCGCTGGAGCGGGACGGACTCGACTCGTTCACGGCAGACCTCTTTCTCGATCCCGGGCTGGTCGGATTCGGCTTGTACACCCTGATGTCCCAGGCGGATTTTATCCGCTACCAGGCCCNNCCGACGATCCGAAAACTTCAGGGCATCCATGCGGCGCTTGAGATCGACGAGGCGACGATCATCAGTGTTCCCGACGCAGTTCATCGGGGATGGAAAGAGCCTCTTGAGCAGCCTAAGGAGCAGGACCCGGAATCAAAGCCGGAATTCCGTCCGGAATGGTGGCATTTCGAAAAATGCGACCTGTCTCCTGCAGAGCAAAAGAAGCGCTCCGAAGACAAAGACCACCGGAGAAGAGAGCCCTTACAGGGAAACTTCCTCAACTGCTCCATTCGGGTAATTGAACCTCCAAAAGATCTCGATGCCGGCAAACCGGACCTGTCGGGTTCCTTCGTCCTTACGTGGTCATTCGAGCAACATGCCCGGTACTCGGTGCAGGAAGCGACAAGTCCTGATTGGGCCGGAGCTACGGTCATGTATGAGGGCAGGGACAACCGGGTTGCAATTTACGGACGGCAACCCGGGACCTATTACTATCGGGTCCGGGCCGAGGAAAATGGCGATACAAGCGACTGGTCGCCCGGCATAGCGGTGCAGGTTGGCGAGCCGCTACCGTGGACGCAGAATAAGGCGGAGCAGTATTCAACCGAGACGCTCGAGACGCTTCTCGATGTGCAGAGGGCGCTTCTGCGCATGTGCGCGGCGCGGGGAGATTTGTTTGCCGTGCTTTCCCTCCCGGAGCACTATCGGGAAAATGACTGCGCAGCTCATAAAAAAACATTGAAAGAAGCGGTACCCGACGGATTGGAGCCGGCAGCGCTCAGCTACGGCGCGCTCTATCACCCCTGGGTGGTCACCCGAGACGAGAGTCAGGTCAATCCGCTGCGGACCGTTCCGCCGGAAGGCCCCCTGTGCGGCATCTTCGCGGAACGAAGCATGGTACGCGGCGCGTGGGTGGCGCCAGCCAATGTCCCGGTGAAAAATGCGCTCATGCTTGACCCGCCGATCCTCCCGGACCGCAGGCTCGAATTGCAGGAGGCGCGGGTCAATCTTCTCAGGCAGGAAGCTCGGGGCTTTCTGGTCCTGAGCGCCGACACCATGAGCGATGACCCTGAGCTTCGCCCGATCAATGTACGCCGTTTGATGATCCTGCTGCGCAGACAGGCTCTTCGCCTGGGAGCAACATACGTGTTCGAACCGAACGACGATTCGTTCGGATCGCAGGTTGAGCGCGGGTTTGAAGCCATGCTGGGCGACCTGTTCTCGCGCGGCGCCTTTAAAGGGGCTGCGCCGGCCGAGGCATTTCAGGTCGTCACCGACAGTTCGCTCAATACCCGCCAGAGCAGGGATGAGGGCCGGTTTCTCGTTGAGCTGAGGGTAGCGCCGTCGCTGCCGATGACGTTTCTGACGATCCGGCTCGTACAGACGGGCGACCGCATGGCAGTTGCGGAGGGGAGGTAGGCGATGCCGAACCCGGCCAGCGAGACCGTACTCTATCCGTTTACGGCATTTAACTTTGCCGTCGCAATCAATGTGCCAGGTGTTTCTCAGACGGCGGTCTGTAACGCCGCTTTTTCCGAATGCGACGGACTTGAAATGACGATGGAGGTCAAAACGATCCGTGAAGGCGGCAATAATAACGGACAGGTGAGACTGCTGGGACCTTTGAGCTATGGACAGCTTACCCTGAAGCGCGGCATGACCGATACCTTTGATCTCTGGGACTGGTTCAACAAATTGCTGCAGGCGCCCACAGCGCAACTGCGCGAGGAACTGCGCGGGAATGCTGAAGTGACGCTCTACGCGGCCGACGGACAGACAAAGCGCGCCCGGGTCATCCTGACACGCTGCGTTCCCGTCAAGCTGAAGGCCCCGCCGTTGAACGCGAAGGATGGCATGGTCGCGATCGAAGAGCTGCAGCTTGCGTACGAATCGCTGACCATCAAGAAACCGACTGCACCATGATGTGCCAGGATCATGATGAGCGGATGGTCCCTCGTGGATCATGAACGGTGAACAGCCGCCAGGAGGGGAGAGATGCCTGATGCCGTACCGGTGACAAAGGCCCAGCTCGTCGAGCTGAAAACTGATGGGAGCGACGGGATAAAGGTGCCCGTGCAGTTCAACCCGGAATCCCTGAAGGTGAGCTTTTCCAACCAGATCGTCCCGCCGGAGAAGCCGGCCGGCGCCGTGGATCAGCGCAGTACGAGCGGCACGCAGTACGTCGGCAAAGGAACGACGAAGCTGAGCGTTCAGCTCTGGTTCGACGTGACCTCGCCGCTTCCGCAGGGCGAGGATGCGACGGTGGATGATGTTCGCCAGGTGACAAAGAAGGTGGCGTATTTCATTACGCCCAAGGCAGCTGCTGATGACAAGAACAAGTTCCTGCCGCCCGGCGTCAGTTTCCGCTGGGGAACGTTCAAGTTTGACGGCATCGTGGAATCGATGGAAGAGTCTCTGGAGCTTTTTTCACCCGACGGGAAGCCGCTTCGGGCAGGCATAGCGCTGAGCATTTCGCAGCAATCGATCCAGTTTGCCTTCACCACTCCCGAGCAGCGGGCAGGCGCGCCGGTCGCCGGTATGGGAGGCGGCGCTCCGGCAGGGACCGAGCCGCTCTCGACGGCGACCGCCGGTGACACGCTGCAGGGCATGGCTGACAGGATCGGGAAGGGCGCGTCCTGGCAGGCGATCGCCGCGGCAAACAATATCGAAAATCCGCGGCTGCTGCAGCCGGGGCAGATGATCGACCTGAACGTACGGCGAACCTGATGAGCGCAGGGAGGAGCAGACCATGGGCGTGGTGATCCAAGAGTTCGAGGTGGTAGCCGAAGCGCAGCCGGCGAGCCAGGCAACGGAACCGACGGTCGGTGCCGCTCCTGCGGCACAAGCGCCGACGACACTGGACATCGAACGCATCCTGCGGCACTCAGCGGAGCGTTCAGCCCGCGTCTGGGCACATTGACAAGCCATGGGGAACGGAACCGCCATAACCGCAGCACGGCCGATGATCGCCCTGAATGGACAAGATGATCCGTCCCTCTCAGAGGGCCTGCTGAGCCTCATCGTCGTGGAGAACACCAACGGTCTCTACCGGTGCGAAGCCGTTTTGGGGAACTGGGGCGCGGTCAACCAAAGCATCGGCTACCTGTACTTCGACCGGCAAACGCTTGATTTCGGCAAGGGGTTGTCCGTGAAGATCGGGAGGGATACGGTATTCGACGGGAAGATCATGGCGCTCGAGGCTCACTATCGCAACCGGGGTCCGCGAGAGCTGGCCGTGCTTGCCGAGGACCGGCTGCAGGACCTGCGCATGACACGGCGTACCCGCACGTTCTCGAATGTGACCGACGCCGATGTGATCAACCGGATAGCGAACGATCACGGCCTGAGCCCCCAGGTCAATGTGACCGGGCCGACCCATAAGGTCCTGGCGCAGGTCAATCAGAGCGATCTTGCCTTCCTGCGCGAACGGGCGCGGGCGATCGATGCGGAGATCTGGATGGAGAACACAACGCTTCGTGCAGAGTCCCGCGCAGGCCGGAACGGCACCCCGCTGCAGTTGGCCTACGGCGACAACTTGCGGGAATTTTCCGTCATCGCGGACCTGGCGGGGCAGCGCACCAGCATGATCGTGAGCGGCTGGGACGTTGCGGGCAAGACCGCCCTGAACCATGAAGCAACAGACAGCGTTATCAGCAACGAGCTGGGAGACGGGGTCAGCGGATCGAGCATCCTTTCCTCCTCCTTTGGTCCGCGCAAGGAAGCGGTCGTGCACACGGTCCCGCTTACGAGTTCGGAAGCCCAGGCGGAAGCAGAGGCGTTCTTCAGGATGGCGGCCCGTCGGTTCGTCGTCGGACGCGGAGTCGCAGACACGGACAGCCGGCTTCGGGTTGGCGCCGCCGTGGACCTGCAGGGACTGGGACCCCTGTTCAACGGAGCTTACTATGTGTCCGAGATCAAGCACTTGTTTGATGGCGCGAAGGGGATCCGGACTGAATTTACAGCCGAGCGGCCGGCTCTGGGGCAACCATGATGAAAACACACGAACAAACGACCTTTGAGATGGTCATCAGTTCCCGGCAGCCGAGCGGGCTGGGAGGGCGATGGTACGGAGTTTATCCCGCCCTTGTGAGCGACGTCAAGGACCCCGACGGCCAGGGGCGTGTGCTGGTGACACTGCCCTGGTCGCCTGACACGGGAAGCGACCGGTACGAAGCATGGGCGCGGGTGGCAACGCTCATGGGCGGCAACAACCGCGGGAGCTGGTTCATCCCGGACGTCAATGATGAGGTCCTGGTCGTATTCGAAGGAGGGAATCCCTGCCGTCCCTATGTCATCGGCGGACTGTGGAACGGAAGCGACGCGCCGCCGGCATCCATGGACGGATCGGGAAGGAACTTCAAAAAAGTGCTGCGCTCGCGTAACGGCGTCACGATCACCCTCGACGATTCGGATGGCCGGGAAACGATGGTCCTGGAGACGCCAGGCGGGCAAAAGATCACCCTGAAGGACGGACCGGGCGCCGTCGAGATCGTGGACAGCAACGGGAACTCCGTGAAGCTTGAGACGAGCGGCGTCACCGTCACAGCGTCCGCCAAGGTGACGGTCAACGCAAGCATCATGGAGATATCCGCGGGAACGCTGACGGTCAATGCAGGAATGTCCAAGTTCAGCGGCGTTGTTCAGGCCGACACCGTGATCAGCAACAGCGTGATCAGCGCCTCCTATACGCCGGGAGCGGGGAACATATGGTGAACGGATTGACAAGACATGAGGCCAAATGGCTGGCGCCCCAGCCGCTCTGGAGGAACGGAGGCGTTGCCGTGACGGACGGCGCCAATGGATCGGCGTGGCAGCCGGCGATCCTGCGCTTCGACAACGACCTGTTCATGGACGAGGTCCTTGCCGTTCTGGCCTACGCTCCCGATCGTCTGCCGGAGTGGGTCGCACAACCGGAAACGTGGCAAGCGCCCCTGGCCCGGCCGGGCACCGCAGGAAACCTGAAGCCCATCGAACCGGTAACGGACCTGTCAAAGCGGCTCATGCGGCGGAGCATCCAGCGGGAAAGAGCAGGGACGTCCTCCGCTCCGGCCGCCACGATGGCATCAAAACCGTCCGGCGCAGCGGACGACGGACCGCCGTTCAAGCTGTATCAGCCAGCCCATCAGCGGTTCTATCTGGTGACCGCCTCTCTGGTGTGCCAGCAGTACGGCATGCCGGACCGCCGCGTCGATGCGGGGAAGCAGGAGTCGGCGAACTTTGTCATCCGGCGAGTCGTTCATGAGGATACCGCTGCAGAGTCAACAACACCCGATGGTGCCACTGACGCACGCTGGTCGGAATTCGCCTACGTGGCAACGCCGGACGGCTATGCCTGGGCCGAGATCCCTCCGGCCGAACGGACGGCCGTGCGAACCGGGGAAGAGCGGCTGCCGCTGTTCGCGCTGAACTTCGCTGAATCCGGCGACCGCCGGCGCCGCATGTTCGCAGGCCTGATCCCCGTGGGGAAGCGTGAGGCCTACCTGGGGGCGCCGAGGAGCGAAAACGACGAGCGGACAGAGAACGGGAAAACCATCACCGAGGAAGAACGAACGGAGAAGAAGGGCCGCGAAGCGCTCCGTGCGCTCTTCGACGCCAAAGTCACGGCGCCCTGGGTGGCTCTTATTAGGCTGGCAAAAGGAACGCATGAGACACTATTGCCCGCACTGCCTGTAACGTCACCGATTGCCGATCGGGAAAATGAAAAGAATGGTGCGCTGAATATAATCAAGGCGACACGTGAGCAGATCCAGAACGGGTCCTGGTACATCATACTGGATTTCGCAAAATTCCTTGAAAAGAACCTCACGCCGGTCTGGAAAAAATTGAAGAATGAGGATCCGGGACGTCTGCTGACGGACCAGGAGGGCGCTCTCGTCACCAAATTGAAGGAAATCGTGATCACCGGGACACTCAGTGCGGATCTGAGAAAAGGCACCGGCTATGGCGAGGCTGAGGTTCCGCACACTCTTGCCGACGCCCTCGTTCTCATCAATACGGCACAGATAGAAAATGGTCTGGAGTCCGTTGATGTTGCATACGATCGTGAAGGCGATCCTATTCCTCTTGATGTACGGTGGCCCCGCGTTCTTTTTCCTTTGGCCGATGTCGGAGTGAGCACGCAGGGATCCAACAGTCTGCTCCCTTACATTAAAGCTGACCAGACCCTTGCAGGGCCCCTGGATATCGATGTCGGCGCACTATCATGGGATCAGATCGATACCGCGTTTCAGCAGGTCGACGACCTGGCAGAGCTGGTCGAAAAGGCGCTTCCGCCCATGACGGCCACGACGGTGCCGCCGGAAATAGAGAAGCCAAAGCTGCCGCTGGATGTGCGGGAGGGCTGGTTCGTGATCCGATGCGTGTTCGAGCGGCCCAATTGCGGGCTTCTGCATCCCGCCGCGGTCAGCATTCCCACAGAGAAGTTCCAGATGGCGTCGTTCTTCGATCCCGACGCGCCTGCGCGGCAGGTCAGGATCTCGCTTCCCATGGATATATCCCCGGCTGGTCTTCGGAAGTTCAAGAAGAACGCAACGCTGATGATGTCGGACATGCTGTGCGGCAAGGTCGGAGAGATCCGGAAATTGACATTCGGAGACCTTGTGCTTTCCGTGCTCCCCTGGCCCTTTCACAAGGACCTGCCCAATCCCGGAAAGACAGGGCCCTGCAAGGACAACTCCGGAATGTACTGTTCGTTGTCGATCCCGATCGTCACGCTTGCCGCCCTCATCCTGCTGATCATTATCGTGGCCCTCTTTGACATGTTCTTCCACTGGATCCCGTGGCTGTTCACCTGTTTCCCGATACCGGGAATGAAGGCAAAGAAGACATGACGGACGCGGGACGCATATACGGACGGGGGATGAGATTCCCGCCGCGCGTGGGAGCCGACGGACGCATCGCCTGGTCCGAGGGTGCGGAGAACATCCGCGAGTCCGTTCGCATCATTCTCATGACGGAGCAGCGGGAGCGGCTGCGGATGCCGCAGTTCGGCGGCGGTCTCGGCCGCTTCCTCTTCGAGCCGAATACCGTGGCCACGCGGCATCAGATCCAGGAACGCATCACGAATGCCCTGGCGGCATGGGAGCCGCGCATTCGGGTTGGATCGGTCCAGGTCGATCCCGATCCCGCCGATCCCCAGGCGGCCATGGCTACGATCTCCTACACGCTGGTCGCCACGCAAGCAACGGAACGGGTAAGTATGACCATCGCCCTTGCCGGGTGACGAGGAGCCGAGCATGCCGCTGTCGATCCCGAACCTCGATGACCGAAAGTACCAGGACCTGCTGGATGAAGCGCTTGCGCGGATCCCGGTCCATACACCCGAGTGGACGAATTTCAACAAGAGCGATCCCGGCGTCACGCTGATCGAGATATTCGCCTTTCTCACTGAAACGCTGCTCTACCGCGCGAACCAGATCCCCGAGCGGAACAGGCTGAAATTCCTCTCCCTCCTCGGCGTACCGCTGCAGCCGGCGTCGTCGGCGCGCGGCCTCGTAACGATCTCGAACGAACGCGGGCCGCTCCAGACGATCACCCTGAACGGCGGCATGGAGGTCCGCGCCGGGCAGGTTCCTTTCCGCACCGACCAGGGGCTCGATGTGCTGCCGATCGAAGGCCGGGTCTATTTCAAGCGGAAACTGATGAATCCTGCCGACGAGGTCCGCGCCTATTACGACCAGCTTTATGCATCCTTCACCGGTCAGCCTGCGGGCGCTGAGCTCCAGCTCTACGAGACCGTCCTTCTGGACGGGCAGAAGAACGGGGTGGACCTGGGCGGGGATACGATCGACGGATCGATCTGGATCGCGCTCCTGGCCCGACCGGGCGATACACCTGCTGCCGTTCGGGGGCAGATCGCGAAGAAGACGCTCAGCCTCGGCGTGGTGCCGGCGCTCACCGACGCCGCGCGCTGGCTGGTCCCGGGCGGCCGTGCCAATCCCGAGGGCGAGGCACAGCTGGCCTACAGGATTCCCAAGATCCCGGCCGACGGCAAGCTGCCCGGCGGTCAGGCAAAGCCAAGCCCGGACTACCAACTCCTCGATGCCATCGCCCCGACCGATGTTCTGGCGGAGCCCGGCGTCGTCCAGATCACCCTGCCCGGCGTTGAGGCGCTGAAGCTGTGGAGCAATCTCGATCCGATCGAGCAGGGGGTGGGCGATCTTCCGCCGGCGCTCGAAGACACGGAGCTGAACGACCGTATCATTACGTGGCTTCGCATCAGTTCCTCAGCCAAGACCACGGTCCAGGCGAAGCTGCTCTGGGTCGGCATCAACACGGTGATGGTCTCCCAGAAGGCGCATATCTCCAGCGAGCGCCTGCCCCGGGGAACGGGCGAGCCTGATCAGGTCGTGACTCTCTCGAAAAAGCCGGTGATCCCGGGATCGGTCCGGCTTTTGGTAACGCCGCCGACAGGCGCATCAGGGGTCTGGGAGGAGATCGATGACCTGATGGGCGCTGATCCCGAGGTGCAGGTCCCGGACCTCAGATTGCCGCCCGGCGCGTCGGCGGCAAAGCGATCAACGGACCGAAAACCCCGCATCAAGGTGTTCGGGCTTGATCCGGAGTCCGGCGAGGTCCGGTGCGGAGACGGCCTGCGCGGTGCGCGCTTTCCCCTGGGCGCACAGCTCACGGCGGACTATGACTACAGCGAAGGAAAGGCCGGAAACGTGAATGAGGGTTCGATCAACACCGCTCCGGCGCTTCCTGCCGGCATGAAGGTCACCAACCCCGTGCCGACCTGGGGCGGCGCTGACAAGGAAACGGTACGGGACGGGGAAAAGCAGATCAGCCGGTACCTGCAGCACCGCGACCGGCTGGTCAATGCAGCCGACTTCGATACGATCGTACGGCGGACGCCGGGCGTCGATATCGGCCGCGTCGATGTGATCCCCGCGTTCAATCCGGAACTGGTCCAGAACGAGCCGGGCGACGCCCCCGGAGTGGTAACGCTGATGATCATTCCCAAGTACGACCCGGTCCAGCCCGATGCGCCCCTCCCCGACCGGCTCTTTCTCAACACCATCTGCAGCTATCTGGAGCCGCGCCGGCTGGTCACGACGGAGCTCTTTCTGCGCGGACCAGTGTACAAGGACATATGGCTCTCGGCGGGGATCAACGTCGTTGCGGGCCGGAGCATCGCCGAGGTGCGGGAAGCGGTAAAGCAGGCGCTCCTCGCGTTCCTCTCGCCGCTCCCATCCGCCCAGACCAGCGAGGCAGGCGGCCAGGCCGTGTCGCTCACAGCCCCGCAGCCGGATGGCAGCGGGACGGGCTGGCCTCTACGCAATCCCGTGGTAGCTCTTCAGCTGCTTGCTGTTGCTAGCCGGGTCTCGGGGGTCTCGCTGGTAAGCAAGGTCTTGCTCGCAGAAGATACCGGCGATGCGAAGGACCAGGTCGAGATGAAGGGACTTGAGCTGCCGCGCGTGATGGGGATCTCCGTTGCCGTCGGCGATCCCGTGGAGATCGACCATCTTCGCGGCACGACAGCGCAGGCGCCGCCCGGACCCGCAGACTTCGTGCCTGTGCCGGTCATTCCCGAGGGGTGCAGATAACATGGATGCGAACGGAACAGGGCATCACCTTTTCCTCGGCAAGCCTGATTGGGGCCGCTGTTCCCTGGAGGAGCAGGGGGCGCCGACCCTTGCTTCCTTCTGGAGCTCCTCTCCCCCCGAAGAGGACGCAGGGAACCTGTTCTGGGACAGTGAGCGGGATGAGGTGACCCTTCAACCGCTGGCCTTCCAGTTCGTTCCCGCACCCCGGGACCGGGCACCGGACCCGGAGGACCGCAGGGGTGCAAGCTGCGACCGGTTCCAGAACTGGTACTGGATCGGCCAAAGCGGAACCGAGGTGCTGGTGAACTCATCGGGTACCGGGAAGACCACGCGGTTCTGGCCGTTGGATCCGGGCAGACCCTGCGGACCCGCAGGAGGCCGGAACGATTTCGCGCCGACGATGCAGGATCCGCTGCCCGCCCCGAAGTCCCTGGGCGGGCTGGCCGTGACGGAAGACCACTATCTTGTCGTGGGCATGGGGGCCCCGAAGGGATTGCTGGTCTTCGATCTCTACGCAGGCGGTCCACCGCGCATCATGCTCTGGCCTGCAGCTGTCCCGTTCGCGCCTTACGACATGGCGCCGGCGCCGGGCGGGGGGGGCTGGATACTTGACCGCGACAACAAGTGTTTCTGGGCGCTCGACCGGCACTTTGACGTCATCACGCAGGACCAGGAGCAGACGACGACACGGGAGGCGCGGGAGGACGATTTTCAGCCGGTCGAAGGCTCCCGGCGGCGTACTCCCCGCAAAACGTTCCCCGCCGGCGTCTCGCTCGAAGCCGCGTCATCGGTCGCAGCGTCCGAACCCGTGGCGAT
>JAFNGD010000044.1:0-208 GCA_017885365.1 Nitrospirota bacterium | reverse complement strand
TCCCGGATCTATCTTTACGACAACGGCCGCCAGATCGGCGACCCTGTATCTGTGGAGAGCATGAGCGAGCTGATCGAAGAGCAGAAACAGCGGGACTTCACCCTGATCGGTCATGACCTGGCCTTCGTGCCTCGCCACGACGACCGGGAGGACCATGTCTATATTGCAGAACACAAGGGGAATCAGTCCTTCGCGTTCACGCTCGAAC
>JAFNGD010000043.1 GCA_017885365.1 Nitrospirota bacterium | reverse complement strand
GGGGCGCCGGCGGGGCGGGGCGGCCGGCCCGGGCGGGGCCGGACTATCCAAAATAAAGAAACCCTCCAGAAGCTCTCGCAACTCACCAAATACAGTCATATCATCGGAAAGGCGGCTGCCTGCATCGCGGTGTTCGTGGACAAGACCGCCATGTACCACGAGGTGAAGGACCACCAGTCCATGGGCGCCTGCATCCAGAACCTGCTGCTTGCCAGCCACGGCATGGGCCTCGGCGCGGTCTGGCTCGGCGAGATCCTGAAGAGCGCAAAGGAAGTTCGGGAACTGTGCGGCCTGTCGAACGACATGGAATTGATGGCCGTTGTCGCGCTCGGCCATCCCGCGGGAAAGGGCGGAAAGGCGGACCGGAGGCCGGTGGAGGAAGTGCTGCTGAAAGAGCTGTAGTATCGGAGAGACTATAAAAAAACCGCTTGACCTTCGACCATGACGATGCAATAATGACTCATCGTGAGTCATTAACGAATCATGGGGGCGTGAACAATGAAACAGATAACGATCAGAGGCATTCCAGCCGATGAGCAGAAAGCGGTGAAAAAAGAGGCTGCCCGCAGGATGACCAGCTTGAACAAGGCGCTGGTGTCGCTGCTCGAACGGGGGACCGGGACAGCCGCGACGGAAAAGAAAGCACCGGTCCTGTATCACGACCTTGACCACCTTGCCGGGTTCTGGGCGAAGGAAGAGGCGGCGGAATTCGACAAGGCGCTGGATGCCCAGCGGAAGATCGACGAGGGGCTATGGAAAAGAACAAAGTAGCTCTTGATACGTCGGCATTCTCCGTGTTCCTGCGAGGCAATGAGGAAGTAGTGCGGGCGCTTCAGGGGGCTGACGAGATCACGCTCACTCCGGTTGTGCTCGGGGAACTGCGTGCGGGATTCCTGATGGGCAAGCACAGGGCGCGGAACGAATCGGTGCTCCGGGAATTCCTGGCCTCGTCGCGTGTGAGGGTGCGCGATATCGACGAGGAGACCGCGGAGCGCTACGCCGCGATATTCGCCTATCTGCGCGAACAGGGCACACCGATCCCCACCAATGACATCTGGATCGCCGCTTCGGCGATGCAGCATGGCCTCAAGCTCATCACGACCGACAAACACTACCTCAAGCTTCCGCAGATCATTGTGGAATGCTGCTCAATATAGATCAACATACGAGTGGAGTTCTTTGAAGATAGGGTGCGGTGCTCATGGCTGTCCCGAAGGCCATGGAGCTGATGGCTGTCGTCGCGCTCGGCCATCCGGCGGGAAAGGGCGGGATGGCGGATCGGAGGCTGGTGGAGGAAGTGCTGCTGAAGGAGCTATGGTCCTGAGCGCTGCTGATAGCATGGGAAATATGATTTAGTTGACCAGTAAGTGCACCCATTGATACAATCGAAGCCTACTGTTCAATCGAAAGCTGATGGAATCACAAATGCAGGGTCCGCTAACACCCCAAAACGGGGTGTTGAGTGGTTTTATTTCCGCTAATATCTTGTTGGATGACAAATAAGCGAACAGGAGAAACAGGAAATGAAAAAGTGGCTGCTAGTGGCCCTGATCGTGTTAGTTCCGGTTCTTGGACTTTCGGCAGATAACAAAATGCAACCCTCAGTCAAGATTACAAATCTCGATAAATTGGCAAAGCTTGCAAGCGGCTACTACGTTTTGGACAAGTATGTGAATCTCAAGAAAAAGACCTACTCTACGACGAAAGGTTTTGATGAAACCCCGATATATGGGGCTTTTGAGATTGAAAATAGCGGTACCGGAATAGGATTCCAAGGCGGCAACTTCAGGGAAGGCTTGGTCTTCTTTGACGTTTCAAAAGAAGGCATCGTCAGCGGCAGTCCCTGTTTTGACAGGTTCTGTATCTCCGAGGTAAATCCCATAGATGATAAATCATTTACGATCAAAGTTAACGGTAAGGATCAGAAGTTCATTTCAACGAACGGGTTTCAAGCGAAGAAGTAATAGATGAGCATCCAACCAATATCATCTCCTTGAGGTGAAAATGCTGAAAGCCTATTTTCGTCTGAAAGAACTCGGCACCACGGTCCGGCAGGAGGTCATCGCTGGCGCCACGACCTTCGTGACCATGGCCTATATCATCATCGTGAACCCCAAGGTCCTTGAGGCAGCGGGGCTTCCCTTCGGGCCGTCCATGGTGGCCACGATCCTTACGGCCTTTGTCGGGACGCTGCTGATGGGGCTCTACGCAAAGCGGCCCTTTGCCATCGCGCCGTATATGGGCGAGAACGCTTTTGTGGCCTTCACGGTTGTCAAGGTTATGGGATTCTCCTGGCAAGAGGCGCTGGGCGCCATCTTCGTCTCGGGAGCGATCTTCGCGGTGCTGACGCTGCTGAACATCCGCACCTGGCTCGTGAACTCCATCCCCGAGAAGCTCAAGATCGGATTCAGCGTGGGCATCGGGCTGTTCCTGACCTTCATCGGCCTGAACGAGACCGGCATCGTCCGGCTCGGCGTGCCCGGCGCGCCGGTGCATGTGGGCAACTTCACGGAGCCGACGGTCCTGCTGGCGATCTTCGGTTTTATCCTGACAGGCCTGCTCATGATCAGGCGGGTGAACGCGGCGCTCTTCCTCGGGATCGCAGCCGTGACCGTGCTCGGCATGCTCGCGGGGAGCGTGCGGCTTCCGGAAAGCATCATCAGCGCCCCGCCCTCGATCATGCCAATCCTGGGCAAACTGCAGTTCTCCGGCCTGCTCACGGTCAAGGCTTTCCCGGTCATCCTGACCATGTTCGTGTTGATCTTTGTCGATACGATGGGCACATTGATCGGGCTTTCGATGAAGGCGGGGCTCCTGGACCGGAACGGCAATCTTCCCGAGATCGAGAAGCCCATGCTGTGCGATTCCCTCTCGACCATGGCAGGAGCTGTCTTCGGTACTGCGACCTCGGGCGCCTATATCGAGTCGGCGGCGGGCATCGAGGCCGGCGGTAGGACCGGGCTCGCGTCAGTGGTCACGGCCTTCCTGTTTCTCGCTGCGCTGTTCTTCGCTCCGCTCTTCACCGTGGTGCCTCCCTATGCCTATGGCCCGGCGCTGATCATCGTGGGCATGCTGATGCTGTCGCCGATGAAGC
>JAFNGD010000042.1 GCA_017885365.1 Nitrospirota bacterium | reverse complement strand
CTTCCGCGGTCCCCGAGAGGAACAGGATGAATGCGCCCGATGCTTCCGCCAGCTGTTCTGCGAGTGCGAAATACCGCTCCAAGGGCCAGCACTTATACTTTCCACCGCTCCCGGGGTGCAGCAGGACGATCAGCCGCCCCTGCCCATCGAGGCCTGCCCGCTCGAGGACCTCTCTGGCCTGCCGCCGGAGATCAGGAGGAACGGGCAGCCGGACCGAGCCATCATTACGCAGTGTGACCGGCAGTTGCAGCAGACGGAACTCGGCCACATGCGTCCGGTCTCCCGCGGGAGGGACCGTGATGATGATCTGCGTGTCCGGGACCATCCTCCTGATGGTCCGTACCAGATCAGAGTCCTTCCGGAGCGTGAACACGAACACTCGGCTGTAGCGGCCCAGCATCTCCCGGCAAGCATTGTCCTGACGGTCGGCGTACCATGACGAAAACGCGCTGCTGTCCGAGGAGAATGCACCATGGACGACCCCTGATGCACTGAGCAGCCTGCCCATATCGCCACGGCAGACGGCATCGAGCGCTGCGGGAGGCCTCCCGAGCGCGGTGATGCACGGGAGCGACAGGAGTACGTCGCCCAGCGACCCGTCATGAAAGATAAGCGTTCTCACAGCCGGATCCGCCCAGGTGGGCCGGAGTGCCTTCTTGGCCACCCGGAAGCATTGCAGGATGTAAGCCTGTCCGCCAATGGTCGTTTAGAGGAAGACATCCACGTCCCAGCGGTCCATCCCCAGGTGTGTTTTGCCGCAAGCATCATGATCGCGTTGAAAGGATTGCGCGCATCTTTAAAGAAACCTGCTGAACACCGGCGGAGAGCTCCCGGCCGTTTCGATCCCCACGACGAATGTGTTATCAAGGACGTTCCTGCTCGATGCATCGAGAAACACGTCGCTCAGCACCGTGATGTTCGGCACGGCCCGGGCCTCGGTTCGCCGTTCGGCAGGAACCGTTCTTCAGCTACGGCGGCGGCTCCATCGTCCGTACATCGGCAAACGCCGGGCCAGCCAGACAGAACAGCATAAGAACATATGTCACTATGGGCGCATCAGCGTTCGCCGGATCATGCTGCGACAGCATTCATCCTGCCGGCCGAGCGCAGGCCTGTTCAGGACCGGAACGCAATTTACAGAATACACCCCCAAAGCGGATTTTCAAAGTGCGTTTTTCCGGCAGCTTCGGATCGCTGGAACCGCACTATTCTTTTTCCGGAGAGGCGGGTATAATGGACGGCAGGTTCGTAAGAATGGCACGCTGGAGCTGCCCCATGGATTATTGCGACCTTGAATGCAAATTCGCCTCATTCCCCAAGTCGGAGGCTGTTGATGGGTCCCGGAGCTGCAGAACCTTCATCGCGCTCTACTGTCGGAAGAAAAAGAGGCTGGTCCACAAGAACCTGCCCTGCGGGGAGAAGCAGGATGGCAGAGGGAGGCTGAAGCAGTGCCAAGGCGGGAAATGAACTCCCGGTCACGGCATCCCGGTACCCGCCGGTCCGGAGCGGACGGGGCAACGATGGCCATGATGAGGGGCCCGGTCCTGGTGAAACACCCGATCTTCCATGACATAATGATGCGAACGGTCCGTCCTGATGAAATGTTGATCATTGCTGATTACCGTGGTATAAAGTTGTTCAGCAACGTGCGAGGTCCTCGTTGAATATAGAGTCCTTCACATTCGGCAGTATCACCATTGAGGGAAAGACCTATACGAACGACGTGGTCGTGTACCCTGACCGCGTTGAGACATCGTGGATACGGGAAGAGGAGCACCGCCCTCAGATACGGGAATTTGCCGATATTATCAAGTCCGAACCCGATATCCTGATCATCGGGACCGGCTATGCCGGGGTCCTTTCCATACCCGACCAGATCCGCAACTACCTCACCTCCAAAGGCATCGATGTCCGCGTGGAAAAAACGAAACAGGCCATCGAGATATTCAATGATCTGCGCGAGAGGGATAAGGTGGTTGCCGTACTGCATATCACCTGCTGAAACGCAACCGGCACAACGGCCCTCTGCCCTCGGCAGGCCATGCCTTCTCGACGTAACGATCCAACTCAACAGGGTAAAAAGTGCCGGGGAGAAAGGATATGAAGCACCCTGCAGCACGCTGCAAGGTTGTTTCGCCATCCTACTAGCTCACTTCTGGATTCGGGCCGAGACCACGAAGCGCCCCGTAGGTAGCCAGCACGCAGTCGTCTCGGTCATCAGGCAGGAGCGCATTGCAGGCCGGCAAGATAATCGTCCTGGCCCGTCCTTTGTAGCCACCGCACCAGGGCAACCGGGGACAGGAGAGGCAGGGCGGTTTGCAGGAACACCGTATCCTCTTTCATCAGGGGACCTGAAGCGCGGAGACAAAACCCCGACGGGCTCATGTTGACAGCGATACCCCGGAACTGCTCATTGCCGGATGAAGATACCGTGTACGATATCTCCCGGCCGGAGCATTCCCGGACCTCTTTGCGCTTTATCCCCAGCCGGAGCGAGAGGTCCATCCGCAGTTCGCATTCATCGACCCAGCGATCCAGCTCGTCGAACAGAACCGGCTTTTCGAAGAACGCTACCCCCAGATCCCCGATATCCTTCATCTTCCTGTTGTCCATGTACCCCGTAAGCAGCGCCTTATTCTTCGGGGTCAGTTTGCATCCGTTCCGGGCCTGTGCCTGGAGCAGTTCGATCCCGGTCATCCTGGGCATGGTGTAGTCCGTCAGGATGATATCGCCGCAAGGGGCCTTGTTCGAACATCCCGCACTGTCGCCGTAGACCGCGCAGATGACCGG
>JAFNGD010000041.1 GCA_017885365.1 Nitrospirota bacterium | reverse complement strand
TTGGCCGAAAAGTCCTCAATTGTCCGAAACAGGATATTATCCGACAAGTGGGGCATTGATAAATAAGGATTTCCATTCCGCGATGCGGTCGTGAAAAGACATTTTCTGATATAGTTGCGGGAAAGAGGGAAAACTACTCAATCACTTGTTGACTTTAATATGAGGAGGCTTTAAGAATGTTCGGAACGATGAAGGGCAGATTGAGCAAAATCAAAGCCTATCTCACAAGCCTTGACAACCATCCGCTCAGCAAGGCCGCGCTGGTCATCATCCTGTTCCTCGACATCTTCATCCTCACATCGATCTTCAACGGCCTTGAGGAACATACCCGGCAGCTCCCATCGCCTGACGACTCTATTCCCTATACCTGCAGGGACATCATCATAAGCAGGGATTGGAACCCTACGAACCGGATCGACAACCTCTCCGGCATTATCATCTCGTACAGCAGCAGCTATTATCGTGTCGACGAGAAAACGAAAAGCCGCCACCCGCTCTGCGCACCCTATCTTGACCTTATCGAGAAGATCAAGAACGACAAGGAATTGGTATCCGTCTTTGAAGAACGCAGCAAATTCGACCGCGAGGCAAAAGAACTGCAGCGGGACATCGGCAACCTGAAAGGGGCCTATGACACGTCGCTTCTCGAGGCTATCGCCAAACAGCAGGAAGGACAGGCCAATGTCGACAAGATCAAGAAGGACCTTCAGCAGAAGACCGATGTCTTGAACACTCTGCGCGGCCGGATCGATGCCCTGGAACTGAAGATCAACGTGCACGGGAAGGTCAGGCTGCTTTGGGAAAAGCTTCAGGGCCTGCAGCAGTCAGAGCGTGAACAGCTGAAAGCCGATCTCCGAAGGATGTACTTCTGGTACCCGGTCAAGAGGCTGGGGATGCAGATGGTATTCCTGCTGCCGCTCTTCGCGGTCTTCTACGCCTGGAACAATGCAAGCATCAGGAAGAGCCGCGGCATCCAGGTACTGGTCTCATCGCACCTGCTGGTCGTTTCGTTCATCCCGATCTTCTTCAAGATCATCGAGACCGTTTACGATATCATCCCGAAAAAGCTCCTGAAGAAGCTCATCGATCTTCTGGAGTCGCTCAAGCTCGTAGCGATCTGGTACTATCTCGTCATCGCGCTCGCGGTCGCAGGGGCCTTGTTCTTCATCTACCTATTCCAGAAGAAGCTGTTCTCGCAGGAAAAACTGATGGAACGGCGCATAGCAAAAGGCCAGTGCCAGCAGTGCGGCAAGCAGCTGCCTCACGGATCGCAGGCTTGCTCTTTCTGTGGATTTGTGCAATTCAAGAGATGCGGCACATGCAATCAGCCGACGCTCGTATACGGGAAGTTCTGCAAGGTCTGTGGGAAAGAGCAGTAGTGCTGTATTTCGTGTAGAGCGGCACAAAACCCGATAGAATGATCCCAATCTCGCCGGGAGGGACGCTGAGAAACACGCCCTCACGGCGGTGCTATAGAGTTCTCCAAAACACCATGCCCCCTCTCTTCGAAACACGTCTCATCAGCATATCCATCGCCCGCGATCCGCAAGAGGTCTATGACTTTGTCTCGAACCCGGCCAATCTCCCCCGCTGGGCATCGGGCCTCGGCACGTCCATCAAGAACATCAAGGGCGAATGGATTGCGGAAACGCCGAACGGGCCAGTGAAGGTCCGGTTCGCCCCGCGGAACGACCTCGGCGTGCTCGATCATTACGTCACCCTGTCTACGGGAGCGGTGATCTACGTGCCCCTGCGCGTCATCCCGAACGGAAGCGGAAGCGAGCTGCAATTCACTCTGTTCCGTCTGCCGGACATGACCGAGCAGAAGTTCCGGGAAGATGCCGAGTGGGTGCTGCGGGACCTGACGAAATTAAAGGACATCCTGGAACAGGGTGGCGACAGACAGACATGAAGATCTTAAAAGCAGGGATACTCTACTTCGCGCTCGTATTCGGAGCAGGCTTCGTGCTCGGGCCCATTCGCCTTCTCTGGCTCGTCCCGCGCGTGGGTACGCGCATGGCCGAACTGCTGGAAATGCCCATCATGCTTGCGGTCATCATTGTCGCAGCGCGATGGCTGATCCGGCATCTTGCAGTGCCATCCACTGNNATCAAGCCGGCTCGGCATGGGCTTTCTCGCTCTTGCCCTCCTGGTGACCGCGGAAATTTCCCTTGTCGGCCCCCTGCAGGGTTACTCGATCAATGAATACTTCTCCAGTCGAGATCCAATATCGGGAACGGTCTATTACGTACTGCTCCTTGTGTATGCTCTCATGCCGTTCCTGTTGGCACAAAGACGAAAAACCTGAGCCGCTCATATACCTATGATGGACCGCTATGCTTATTGACCTCTTCACCTATCTCACAACCCCTTGTTCCCCCTTTCTCCGCCGCATGGGCTATCTCAATGAAGCGATCGAGATGCGTGGCAGGTCCCGTCGCAACGCAGCTGCCTGGCAACCCCATCTCGACAACACGCGGCGCTTTGTCCTTTCCTCAGCGGAGAAGTGCCGGAACAGGGACAAGGCCGTCATCCTCGGCTCCGGTCTCCTACTCGATGTCCCGCTTGCGGAGATCTCATCGATGTTCCGCGAGGTCGTCCTGATGGACGTGGNNCTGCCTGCCTGACGTCCGCAAACAGATCGGGACATATAATAATGTAAGCTTCATCGAATGTGACGTGACAAATACCGCCGAACGGCTCTACCGGAATAGTTTGAAAGGCATCCACGAACTTCCGGAGTCCGTTCCATCGGTCCCCGAGATGGGGCAGGACTGCGGCCTGGTCGTCTCGCTGAACACCCTTTCGCAGCTCTGGGTCATGCCGCGCGCCT
>JAFNGD010000040.1 GCA_017885365.1 Nitrospirota bacterium | reverse complement strand
CTGCACGGGGCCAATCGCCTGGCCTCCAACAGCCTGATCGAGGCCCTGGTTTTCGGCCAGCGCTGCGGCGATGTGGCGGGGCGGGAGGCGGCCCAGTGCCCCGCGTCGGAGGCCGCGCCGCGGATCGAGTGGCACAACTTGCCCAGCGAGCGGACCGAGCTGGACCTGGCCGACATCCGCAACTCGCTTCGCTCGGTCATGTGGCGGAACGTCGGTATCGCGCGGCGCGGCGAAAGGCTCGCCGAGACGATCGACATCGTCGCGTTCTGGGGCCGGTACATGCTCGACAAGGAGTTCAACGACCCCGCCGGCTGGGAGGTGCAGAACATGCTCACGGCCGCGTATCTGACCGTCGAGGCCGCCCTGCGCCGCACCGAGACCCGCGGCGTGCACTTTCGCGAAGATTTCCCCCAGATCAACCCCGCCTGGGCCCGCCACCAATTCTTCCGCCGCGGCGATAGCCAACTCATCGCGGAATAAGGGTCTCGAGGGAGGGGTATTATGAGATTAGTTTCAGACGAGGAGAAACGAAGAAAGATTGGGGAGAAAGTCTCCGACTTGCTGAACAACGCCGAAGACTATCACGCGGCTTACTATAGAGCAGAAACATTCGGCGGGCCGAGTTTGCATTTCCATAGAAGAAGCCTCGAAATGCGACGATCTGGGGATTTTCTTCTTTTCCTTGAGTTTGTTTACGCCACCCTTGTTTCATGGGGCATGCACCGCATGGGAGGTGGCCCCCAAATGGTGAGTTTTGATGATTTCAGAAAGAGCGTTGAGCCTTTGAGGGAGGAAATTGCGAAAGCAGACCGCATTGACTACAGGAAAATGGCAGATTCTGACTGGTCTCTTGTGAAGGATTTATTTTGCAAAATAAAGGTGATGGCCAGCGGCACCACCATCGTGGGCAATTCAAAGGTGCTAGCACATTTGCTTCCCAACATAGTGCCACCTGTTGACCGCGAATACACCTTGGATTATCTGCTGGGTAACGGCAACATTAAGAACGGCATAGAGGCCGAATGGCAGCTTTTGCGGGCCATTATTGAGGGTTTCTTCATTCCAGTGGCAACGAATTCGGAATTCCTTCGCAAAGCGGAGAATTGGATTGCCAATCAGCAGCAATACCCGTGGGATACATCCGTTCTGAAGGTCATTGATAACCTCTTTATAGGCACAAAGAAGGTGGACTAGTTGGTAGAGGGCGACGTGTTTCCTGCGGAACCTGCTATCGCTGGACGCGGGCGGAGCCGCCGGCAGCGAGGTTTCGGGCGGACTCATACGGCTGGACGAACAGGCGATACTCCTCGTCGGTCAACGCCCGGCCGGACCGGCTTTCCACGGCGGCGCGAGTCTGCGGCAGGTGCTTCATTGTATCGCATGGGTACTCTTTGCACTGGCCGCAGGTCGCCAGCCCTCGCCCCAGAACGCAGGGCCGCACCTTGCAGCGCATGTCGATCCGCCGGGCCTCCGGCCGCATGTCGCGGCAGCCGTCGCAGCAGATCTTCTCCGGGCCGATGCCCTTGATCTTGTAGATGCTTCGCCACCCCTCGGCGATCCGGCGCTGATGCTCCGGGCCGGTGACGTTCGGGCGGTAAGCGGGGCACAGGTCGCATCGATACCCGCAGCAACTGAGTGTCTCATTCATCGGCCTCTCCTTTGCTTGGGTGGGGTGCGAGGTCAGCCCTTCTTCCACGGCGGAACCGACGGCAGATAGTTCATAAATTCCGTGATGAGATGCTCTTCGTAGCCGCCGCGGAATGTGCCCTTCAGGAAGCAGTCGATGCCCTCGTCTACGAAGCGTTTCCAGCTTTCGCTTTCGGCGCCGGGGTTGATGGGGAAGAACAGGGCCCCGTTGGCGCGCGCGGCCTCCATGTCACCGGGGGCGTCGCCGATCATCAGGATCCGGTCGGATGGATACTTCCCCTTCGCCGCCAGGGCCAGGTGTTGCTTCTTGGTTCCCATCTCCTGCCCGGCGATGAGGCGCGCGTACCGGGCAATGTCATGCTCTTCCCACTCGCGGGTCAGCGCCTCGCCGGGCGTCGCGCTGACCACGACCACATCGGCCTGTTTCTGCAAGAGCTCCAGGCTCTCGCGCACGTACGGGAAGGGCGGCACGCCATGCACCATGTCCGCGATGGCCGCGTTCACGCCCTTCGTCCAGGCCATGGCCCGGTCCAGCTCGGGATCGGGATGCTCGGCCATGTATGCCTTCAGGCCGTCATTGCTCAACGGCTTGCCGGACTTCATGAATTCCCGGAGCTTGGGAGCCTGGGTCACCTCCACCTTTCTTGCCTGGACCTCGGGCCGCTCGCGCAACAGGTCGAAGACCATGACCAGCGCCNNCCATGGTGTCGAACGCGCAGCCGTCCGAATCAATTCCTACGAAGAACTTGTGCCTGGTTTGCATCTCGACCAGCGGCCGAGCCGCTTCTGGATAGGTGCTCATCAGGCGCTCTCCTTGTTTCGATGACCTCGGGGTTGCCCCAAGACGCAGTCCGCTCGCTCGGGTGAGGACTCTCCGTAGGTTTCCCACGCGGGAAGAATCGTCTTTCGCCGCTTCTCCACGGGGCCATGTCTCCCGATGGGGTATGAAGGCCCTTCACTTGTACCAGATGAAGTCATCCCTGCGCAAGGACATCGCAGGAAAGGTAACGGACCTCACACCACTGCGCGGAAAAATCTGGAAACGCCCTGGCAGGCCAGCCCCCCTCTCCGATCCGGCGTCCTGACGCAGTCCAACCAAGGGCAGGCCCGCATGGAAGCTTCCGGCGGCCTCCGGCAGAGAAGAGGAATGCTCTCCCGGGCGAGCGATCGAAAGCTCTTGACCCCGGGGCTGAGATGGACCGAAGATGGCCGCGATTTCGGATCCATGCGTCCCGGACCGAAGGCTTCGCGGAATACGGAAAGGCATCCCCATGGAACTTAGACCATGCGGCAAATCAAGCCTGAAGCTGTCGGCGCTGGGTCTAGGCTGCT
>JAFNGD010000039.1:1912-2948 GCA_017885365.1 Nitrospirota bacterium | reverse complement strand
TCTCCCTCGATCCTCCCCGCGCAACCCGCCACGATGGCGTGGACTATCGCCAGGCTCAAGCCGACGCCCTTCACCTTCGCCTGCGGCGAATGCCGCGGGGCGTGCTCCCCTTTCCCCGAGAAAAAGGGTGTGAACAGGCTGCTCTGTTTCTCCCTCGCTATACCGATCCCTGTATCCACAACCCGCAGGATCGCCCATTCACCCTCGTTAGCCGTTTCTACGCGCAGTTCCCGCCGCGGCTGCCCGATGAGAGCCTGCCGGGCGTTGTCCAGCAGCGAGTGAACGATGAAAAGCAGGTGCACGCGCTCCACCTGCACCGGACGGACGTCCTTCAGTTCGACGTCGAACTTCACGCCCTCCTTCGCGATTTCGGGGCGCAGGAAGGGAATCAATCCGCGGAGAACGTCGCCGACGAGGACTGGCGACAGCGGTCGCGATACCGGGCCCGAGAGAACGAGCAGACGGGAAGTGATCTGTACCGCACGGTCGATCGCCTCCTGTACGCACTCGAGGTACTGCCGCGACGCTGCGGAGATATCCGCGTCGGTTTTCAGGATCTGGAGATACCCCAGCGCAATGGCATGGATGTTGTTGAACTGGTGCGCGATGCCTGCGGTCAGGGTGCCGAGCGCGGCCATGCGTTCCGCCCGCACCAGCCTCTCCTCGTCCCGCTTGCGATCGGTGATGTCCGTGAACCGGCTCTGGACCACTTCTCGCCCTCCGAGATCGACGACGCTTGCACTTGCCTCCACTTCGATCCGGACGCCGTTCGGGCCGCTCAGGAACAAACCGTCATGGAGAATCGTCCCGCTTTCCGCGCACCGGACCAAACGCTCCTTGAATTTCTCCGCGTCCTCGGCCGGGTATATGCTCGAGTGAGCATTTCCGATGGCGCGCTCACGGGTGACTCCCAGCATCCGCAAGGCACTCTGGTTCAGCTCNNAAAACATCGGAAGCTCATCGAAACCGCCTCGGATGCANNNNTCNTANNCNGCANNNNCANGGNCNCCNNNCGNNGNCCNNNNCAGNNGGCCGT
>JAFNGD010000039.1:0-1878 GCA_017885365.1 Nitrospirota bacterium | reverse complement strand
GGTTCGATGAGTTTCCGATGTTTTTCCTCGGACCCAGGGAGCTCGTTTTCTTTCCTGGACAGGGCGCGGATCGGCACCCTGTGAAGGATCACGAATCCCGCAGTAGCCAGCAGCAGGGAGGTGATGAGCAGCAGCGCGGTTCGCAGCAGGATTGGAGAAAGGGAGCGCGATACATCGATGCGGCCGACTACGACGCCTGCGGCAAAAAGCTGAGCTGAACGTGTAATGATCGGGGGCCGTGGCGCGTCCGTGACGGCCGCGACCTGCACATTATTCAGATCGAACACGCGACGCGCCTCGGGATCTAGGTTCCGGGAACGCCGGGAAAGGTATTCCTCGATCCTCGGCTGTTCGAATCTCCACAACGCAGGGTTGTCGTTCACGATGGTCGTGATGAGCCATGCGTTGATTTCCGCTTCAGTACCCAGCTCGCCAATGAGAGTGCTGTAGGTGACGAATAGATAGCCGAGCGGAACGAACATGGCGGTGCTGAACAGGATCAGGAATGCGAGCAATCCTATGAGGCGTGCTGAAACGGAACCGCGTGGCCTCAACGCCGATCAGTCCCCGCCTACGAACAGGCAGCCGGACTGCTCCAGGATGCGCCTTCCATTGGCGGATCGCATGAAGGCGATGAACTCCCCGCCCTTCCGGGTCGAGGCAGGTCCTGTGATAATCCCCATAGTCTTGACAAGTGGATAGGAGCCATTGCGAAGCGTCTTCACGCTCGGGGTGACTCCATTGAAGGCCAGGATGACGAGCGGCATGGATTCTGTGATGCACTGGGTCAGAGTAGTAAACCCGAACGCTCCTGGTGTTTTGACGAGGAACCCGGTGTTGTCCTGATCGGTCATGGCGATCTGCATTCCCTCGCGCGACAACGCTTTGTCGACAGCCACGCTCATCTCCGCGGACATACGCTTGAGGATTTCCGTGTCCGATTCGCTGGCGGGACGGAGTATGAGGCGGATCCGCGCGCCGTTGGGCCAGGTGGTCAGCTCGCCCCTGTATATCCGCAGTACCGCCTCGGTGGCGAGGCTGGATAAGCCGACCGTCGTTGCCGTCACCGGCACAAGGGGAGTTCGTGCGTACTCCACCCACGACAATCCCTGTCTCTTCTCCTCCTCCTTGAGAGATCTGCTGGAGATGGCCACGTCAATCATGCCCTGTTGAAAGGCCTTGATGGCACCAGAGCTGCCCAGACTTGGCTGGATTTCCACGTTGATTTTCGCGCCGGACTTCTGGTACGCCGCGGCAAGAAGCCTCATCAGGCCGATGGCGGTCCCCGTACCTCCGATCCTGAGCGTCTCTTCAGCAAAGCACGCTGGCGCTATTGCCACGAGCGCGAGCGCGATGCTGCACAACAGACATTTCGCGCGCTTCATCCGCGGTTACCCGTTCATGCTTTTCTACAGCCCTGAATCCCATAATATTGACCAATATGCAGCTGGAGCAAACAGCAATTAGCGACGGCAGATCGGGAGCAGGGCTGCCGCGTCATGGATCCTTTCCCACGACACTGACGACGAGGGCCGGAAGCACCCCGAGATCGATCTCCCGCGCGCGGGCCTGAGGATCAGCCGGTTCGCCCTTGAGGGAGAGAATGAGGTTCTCGGTCCCCGACTTGACGCCCGGCTCGGCGGCGAAGACCAGCACGAGGCTGCCCGGGGACTGCTTCTGATCCTTCAGCGTGATTCCCGCCGGCGGGTTCACCAGTTCGACTCTGAGGGACTTCACCGGAAGCGGAGGATGCCTGAACGTGAGCTCCACGGACCCGCCGGCGGCGAGCACAAGGGGCGAAGAGGGCGAGGGGGTGAGCTCCGCGGCCTTGCTCTTCCGCGTACTCGCCCAGAGAGCCTCGGCCTGCACGAGGTGGGT
>JAFNGD010000038.1 GCA_017885365.1 Nitrospirota bacterium | reverse complement strand
CAATCCGAACGTTCTTCACTATACGCAGAACTCACCCTATGTCGCGCTCTGCCTGGCAGCGCATATGGGCGCCAAAAGGATCGGCCTCATCGGCGTGGATTTCACGGAACACCATTTCTTCGGGAAGACCGGGGCGCATGTCCTCGCTCATCAGCTGTCGAGGATCGACGCGGAATACCGGGCGTTGAAGGAATCGTTATCGAAGCGCAGTATCGAGGTGTTCANNGCGGCAGGCTGGCTCCGCGAACGAACGGGTGTTCTTTGTTCATTACAAGTTCCTTTCCTGCGGCGAGGTGTTCAAGGACGGCCTGCACCACGCGGCTGAGGACCTGGGGCTGATGTTTTCCCATGCCTGCTGGGATGACCCGCAGCTGCCGGACAAGGTCCGGACCTTCAGTCCGGACCTATTGTTCGTCGTGCACGGAAGGAACTTCTCCAAAAAGTGGGGCAACCGTTTCGAGAACTATAATTCCGCTGTCTGGCTTCTCGATGAGCCTTATGAGGTCGATGATACGAGCACGTTCTCCGGAAACTTTCGAACCGTATTCGTAAATGACCCTGCCTCGATCCAACGCCACCATAATGCGCATTATTTACCCGTCTGCTTCGATCCATGCATCCACAGACCGCTCCCCGGGAAGAAAGAGTACGATGTGGGTTTCATCGGAGGGCACAATGCAACGCGCCAGGACTACCTCAAGGCGCTGAACAGCACGGGGTTGCTCTCCTATGTTGTCGGGGGGCCCTGGAGCGACGGCGGCATCAGGGGAAAAAATCTCTCCGGCAACATCCCGCATGTGCAGGCCGCCCATCTGTACCAGCGCACGAAGATCGTGCTGAATGTGTTCCGGGAGACGCACCATTACAATCGCCACAAGATACCGGCATATTCCCTGAACCCGAGAATCTACGAAGCGCTTGCGTGCGGCGCAATCGTGGTCTCGGAACAGCGGCCGGAGATCGAGGCCGTTTTTCCCGAGCTGCCGGTAGTCGCAGATGCGGCAGGCATGGCTGCAACCGTCAGGGATCTTCTGGGTGATGCCGAGAAGTACGAAGCGGTACGGGAGGCATGCCAGGCGCGGTTACGCGGACATACTTACCATGACCGTCTTGAAGAAGTGCTGCGCATCGCCTACCGAAGGATACTTCGTTCAGATACGGCAAAGGAGAGCTCTATGGAGCCATCTGTAGACCATGCCGCTCTTTCCGTGGGCGGGAACGCATCGGACGGCGGGGAAATTTGGGAGGATTTCGGGATACCTGCTCAACAGCAAACCGATGGCATCCTTATCCTTCAGAAGGAGCATACTGGCGGACCAGGCTCCGAGCGGGGCTTAGTGAGTACGAAGCGGTATAGTGACGTGACGCTCGAGTTCGAGATGAAGCTGCTCGACAATGCCTGTTTCATCGCGAAGATCCGGCAGGCCGACAAACACGACCAGCTGACGAACTCCTATCACCTGATGTGCAACGGCACTGACGCATATTTTGCGCGGCATAGTCACGTATTCAAGACGCTGACGCTCGGCCGAAACGTCTGGGAAAGAATACGAATGACCGCACATGACGGCATCCTGACTCTCTCGCGCAATGGAACGCCGGTCCTTTCCGTCAACGACGCCCTTTTGGAACGTGGATATGCATTTCTCGGGGTCAAGGGAGGCACGGTCCATTTGCGCAATATCCGTCTCGACGGAACGCCGGCAGGGGAGGAGACCAGGGCGCGGGACAGCTTGTTCAACGGCATTGAGTTCGAAGTCCAGCTTGACGGACGTCCGCCGGAAACACCGATCGTGAGCATCATCACCACGGTCTACGACCGGACGCAGTGCTTGGAGGCGTGCCTGCGGTCGGTGAAGAACCTGAACTTCAGATTCTACGAGCATATCATCGTTGCTGACGCGCCGCCTCCGGATGTGGGACGAGCGATCGCCGCGCTGGTCGGTCGCGAGAGCACCGGGCGGCTTGCATTCGCCAATCTGAAGAAGCGGCATAATGACTGGGGCATCGCTCCGGCGTCGATCGGCCTTCACATTGCCCGGGGAAAATATGTCTCATTCCTTTCGGACGACAACGGCTATACCCCTGAGCACTTCGACCATCTGGTGCCCGTCCTGGAGCGGGAGGACGACGTTGGTTTCGTATACAGCTCATGCGACTATGCAGGTCGTCTCCGGTTGAACCATCCGCGACCGGCTCCCGGAAGGATCGACCTGGGGCAGCCGCTGTTTCGAAGGAACCTATTTGCGAAGTATCTGCAGGGGACCCTGCCGTTCCATGAGTTCGCATGGGACTGGCGGATGATCGAGACGTTCCTTCAAAAAGGAGTGAGATGGCGGCATGTGGACCGGACCAGCTTCCTGTTCCGGCTTGCGTCGTGCCATCGGATGGCCGGCGTATGATATCGTATTGCATTGCGTCATATCGGCCGACCTATTCGCGGATGCTGATCGATGATCTGGTTTGCAAGACGTCCGTGCCGTATGAAATACTCGTCTGGCTGAACTGCGAAGATCCCGAATTTGAATTATCGCTCCGGGAAATCGCTTCCCGAGCGCCACTGCACGTTATGGGCAGGACGCCGGAGAACATCGGCATGCGGGCATATGCTTCGCTTTTTCAGAGGGCGAGATACGACTTGATTGTGCAGATCGACGACGACGTTGTGGCCGTTTCCCGGAACATAGCGCAGCAGGCCGACGAGATCTTTCGGGCGCTCCCCAACGTAAAGCAACTGGTAGCCGATGTTTGGCAGGACGCCTACACGACGGGGGCGAGGCCTCCGATGGCCGCCTATCGGGTCTACCACCAGCAGTACGGACTGTACGACGGACCGATCGACGGCTGGTTCAGCGTGTTCCACCGTTCGGTCCTGCCGCAGATCATCGACATCCAGGGCGAATATCTCCCCCTCGGCGGCCTCCTGAAGAATCGCCTGAGAACGCGCGGAAGGCTCGGCCTGCTCTGCACACGGTTCAAGGTCTTCCATGTGATCGGTCCCGAGTATGCTTCGCACTTCGACATGCTGGAGTTCGAGATACAGAAGTACCGGCGCCTCGGGCGTCACGACATCGTTGAATGGTATGAAGGCGCAAAGCATCGTTTGCCGCCGCGAGACGAACTCCATCTGCGGGTCGAAGAGATTTTGCATCATTTGTCGGCGTGATCGGGACCGCGATGTACCGGCACTGAGCGGCGAAGAACATAAATGCTAGGTTCTGCGGTCGAGGGGCTGCCGCCATCATGCATATCGAAAATCACGATGTTGTCTCTCGAATCAAGGACCTGTTCGCCCCGGACGGCGGGGCAGAGCGGGAGCATAATGCACGACCGGGAACGCTCGGTTTCGGCCTCATCCATTACGCGCTGGTAAGGAATCTGAAACCGATACATGCTCTTGCTATTGGTTCGCGTTACGGCTACATCCCCAGCATTATCAGTATGGCACTCAAGGAGAATGGCCAGGGCTGTCTGGATTTCGTTGATGCAAACTACGACGACGTTCAGAACGGCTTTGCGAAAGCGTTCGGCGGTACCGGCTCGTGGATAGACGGCGGCGATCGTTTCACTGCTTTGGGACTTCAGGACGTGGTGAAGATGCACGTCATGCGATCGGAGGAGTTCTTTCAGCGCTGCGATAAGAGCTATGACTATATTTACCTGGATGCAGACCACAGTTATCTTGGGTGTCAGTTTGATCTCGGCGCGGCTCTGCGCGTTGCCGCTCCTGCGGCATTGATCACTCTTCACGACATCCTTGTCAGCGGTGAACCCTTTGGGGTGGACAGGGTGTTCTCCGAGCTGGACAGCAGATCCTTCAACGTCATGATCATTCCTGTGTGGCCGGGACTCGGCATCATTCAGCGAAGGGGACCAGCATGACGATCGGAGCATCGGGAAAGAATCCCCTGCAAGCGCACCGCCTCGAGGAGATACGGGCGGGAAGAAAGTTCTGGGGCTATCTGGACACTGAAGCACTTCAGACCCGGTATGTGCTTGCTGCGCACTTCCTAAAGAACACACAGAACATCATCGAAATCGGTGGCTATCGTGACAATGTAATTA
>JAFNGD010000037.1 GCA_017885365.1 Nitrospirota bacterium | reverse complement strand
ACCTCCGTAGGCCTCAGCCCTGCCATAACCTCGTCGAGCAGCAGCAACTCGGGTTCTGTGGCCAAGGCCCGGGCAAGTTCCAGCCGCTTCCGGTCGGCGATGGTCAGGTTCTTGGCGAGAACATCCTTCCTGTTGTCCAAATGAAGCATCTCCAGCACCTGCAACGCACGATCCCGGGCATGTCGGGGTGAGGGAGACAGGGCAAAGGCGCCTACCATAACGTTGTAGAGGACGGTTTTCATCCCGAAGGGCTTGACGAGTTGGAAGGTCCGGGCAATCTTTTTCCGGCAGATGTTCCAGGGTTTCGTCCCTGTAATGTCTTCCCCCTTGAAGAGGATGTTTCCGGAGGTGGGGGGATACACCCCGGCGACACAGTTGAAGACCGTGGATTTTCCGGCGCCGTTGGGACCGATGAGGCCGAGGATCTGACCCGCAGCGATGGAAAGATCCAGGTCATTGACAGCCTTGAGCCCGCCGAAGCTCTTGGTGATGTGTTTGATTTCCAGTAGCATTCCTGCCCCCTTATGATTTCGGCGAAGGCCCCGCCAGACGAAGGAGGAGCCACCGGTAGAGACGGGATAGCGGTTCCTGGAGTCCCCGGGGTTGGTAGATCATGACGAGGATCAGGACGAGCCCGAAGATGACGAGGTGCAGCCCCGGCAGGGTTCCGCTCAGGTAGATCCGGGTGAACTCGTTGATAGGCCGCAGCACAAGCGCCCCCAGGACCGGCCCGGCGATGGTACCCCGGCCGCCAATGAGGGCGATAAAGGCAATCTCGAAGGAGAGGTCGAGCCCCAGGATGCCCTTCGGATAGAAGTACAGCATGAACTGGGCGTAGAAGGTCCCGGCCAAGGCCGTGAGGAAGGCGCTCATGGCTGTAGCGATGAGCTTATATCTCGCTACATTTACGCCCAGGGACTGCGCAGCCTCCGGCTCCTCACCCCCGGCGGCGAGATAATAGCCTATGCGCAGCCGGGAGATGGCGTAGGTGATGGCGAGCACGATGAGGAGCATTATGAGGATAATGTAGTAGTATGGCTCCTTTCCGAGGAACTGGAAATGGAGAAAGTTGCTGCCCAGAAGCGGGATGAGAAGTCCCCGGGGGCCGTTCACGACGAGAGGACCGATATTGTTGATGTTCTCGACCACGACCCGCAGACCCTCGGCGAAGGCGATGGTGGCCAAGGCAAAATAGGCCCCCCGCATCTTCAGGGTGGGATAGCCGATGATAATGCCCGCGACGGCGGCAACGATCCCCCCTGCGAACATGCCGATCCAGGGGCTCAGGCCATAGTGGATATAGAGCATGGTGGAGGTGTAGGCCCCGATCCCCACAAAGGCGGAGTGCCCGAGAGGAAGAACGCCGGCGAACCCGCCCACGAGGTTCCAACTCGTTGTCAGGTAGGCATAAAAGTAGATAAGAATGATGATCTGAAGGTTCGTTGGGCTCGTGACGACCAGCGGCAGAAGAAAAGCAACCAGAAGTGCCATTCCGAGGAATCCAACATGGAAGATGTTTTTGTTTNNGAGGGCTTGATGAAGAGGATCAGGAGAAAGACGAGATAGATGATGGCCTCGGTCCAGGTGGCCGTCATGAACTGGGCGAAAACGGATTCGATGAGTCCGATGATGATGCCGCCGATCATGGCCCCGCTCATGCTGCCCAGGCCGCCCAGGACGACGATGATGAACCCCTTGATGTCAAAGACGACGCCCACCGTCGGAAAAACATAATAGAAGGGAACGAGGACGCAGCCGGCGATTCCCGCTGTGGCAGCGCAGAGGCCGAAGGCGATGTTGTAGATCTTGTACTGGCTGATGCCCATGAGGCTCGCCGCGTCTCGGTCCAGGCTTGTCGCCCGGATGGCCTTGCCGATTTTCGTATACCGGAGCAACCAGTACAGGATCAGCGTGGTCGCCATGGCGGTGATGAAACCGTAGAGTTTCGGCTTGTTGAAGATGAAGTCCCCGAGAATGAAGGATTTGCCCGTGATGCTGGTCGTGAGGACACGATATTCCGCGCCAAAGATCATGAGGGCCAGATTGTCCAGAACGTACCAGACACCGGTGGTGACGATGATGACCGTGATGGGCTCCCGGACATCCCGCTCTGCCTTGAAGACGGGTTTGATCACAATGTCCTGGAGGAGATACCCGAAAACAAAGAGCAGGGGAACGACAATGACCAGGGCGGCGTATGGGTGCAATCCCGTGACGACGAGGACCCAGTAGGTTGCGTACATTCCCACCATCAGGATGGAACCGTGGGCAAAGTTTATGACCTTCATCACCCCGAAGATCAGGGTGAGACCGAGGGCCGTTAAACCGTACACGGAACCCATGAGTATCCCGTTGAGGATGGATTGGAGGTACAGTGTCATAATTCCCTCCCCTGCGCAGGAAAACCGCAGGTCCGGATGGGGGCCACTCGCAACGGGACCCCATCCGGGTTGCGATCGATCATCATAACGCCGTTATGGCGCGGCAGGAGCGTCAGTTCTTTGCCGGCATGGGGAACACGACCTTGTATCCGGTCCGCCGCGCGTTCTTCGGCCACACGGAAACCCGATCCATCTTGCCGTCAAGTTCGCGGATCTGAACGACGACGAGGTTGGCGTACTTATTCTGGCCATCCTTGTCGAACTCGACCAGGTCATAGGATGCGATCATGGCCGGCCCCTTGTCCAGCTTCGTTGCGGCCAGAGCGTCGCGGATCTTTTGGGGGTCGAGAGACTTTGCCCGTTCCAGGGCGTCGGCGATGACATACATGGAAATATAGGCATCCGCGGACTCGCCGGCCAGGTTATAGCCGTAGCGTTTCTTGAACTTCTCGTTTATTTCCTTGACACCGGGTTTCCCAAGGTCCGTCTCCCACTCCACTATGTCGAAAAAGTATTCGGCGTTTTTCTTGCAGTTCTCCAGGAACTTGGGGTCCGCATGACCGCCGCCGCTGGCGATAATGACCTTGGCGTTTACCTTCATCTCCGCCATGGTGTTGGTGAGGAGGATCGCGTCGGCCGCGTTGGAGACGAACATGATCACGTCCGCATTGGCCTTCTTGAGCTTCATCACGACGGGGGTCATGTCGCTGGCGGTGCTGGGGTAGGGCTCGTCGAGGACAATCTCATAGCCCTGTTCCTTGGCGAGCTTCTTCCAGCCGTTGGATACGCCGATGCCCCAGTCGCCGTTCTCGTACACGAAGGCCAGGGTTTTGACCTTCGTGTTGAATTCCTTCTGCATGTCGTTGAGAAAGGCAAACTGGTCCCGGCTCCACCAGGAATCCTTGGCGGCGAGGCGGAACACATACTTGAAGCCCCGCTCGGTGATCTTGTCCGCCACGGAGACGGGGACGACAAAGGGGATCCCGTATCGTTCCGCGACCTGGGTGGTGGGGTAGGTCACGGCTGAGTTCCAGCAGCCCGTGAGGAGATGAACCTTGTCCCGGTTGATGAGCTGCTCGGCGGCGCTGACACCGACCGTCGGGTCGCTCTTGCTGTCCACATAGATCATCTCGATCTTGGCGCCCCCGAGGGACTTGATCCCGCCGGCGGCATTGATCTCTTCGACAGCCATATCCCGGGCGTTTTTACCCTGCTGGCCCACCGAGGCGGATGGNNCGCCGTGCCGCTCACGAGGACGAGCAATGGGAAGACCAGCGCCGCAATGCCGATGCACTTCCAGAACTTCGATGAACAGCTTCTCCTTTTCATGTTTTCCTCCTTTTTCATGTTTTCTACGCAAAAAAAGACATTACCCTCCCGACGGGCCGCCGGCAAACAGGACCAACCCGCCCCTCCCCCGCTCATACAGCACCCGTGTCCGGATGGCGCCGGTACACATAAATCCTACGATCCCGAGCGCCCGCAAAGGCGAGGAAATCGTTCATCACATC
>JAFNGD010000036.1 GCA_017885365.1 Nitrospirota bacterium | reverse complement strand
GCAGCAAGCTACGGGGAATGCGCTCACTCCTGGATTCAAAGATCGACAATCTGTCTCGAGGTTATAAGCGTAAGCGCCTAAACAAAATATAGATTACCCACAATTCAAACCCCGGCATTCCTTGCTCACCTCAATCTTTTCCCTGAAGGGAGTGGCGGGAATTTCAGCGCCATCTCCAGAGGGAGGAGCATATCAGAACCGAGGACCGCATAATTATTGCCGCGAAGCATCCCCGTTATTCCTCGATCGCGTTGTTCTTCAGTCTCATCCTTTTTCTCGCCGGTTTTCACGGCGCGAACGCTGAAACCGCGGGACAGTCTGAAACAAATCCGACAACAACGGTCAGCCACCCGGTGAGCGCGGAAACGACTACCCGGCAGAACCCGCCGTCACCTGCAGCACAGCAGGCGCCTAAAGCCGGCCAGGCGCCTCAACCGGCGGCAAAAACCAAAACCGCGGAGCGATTGGGGCCGCAGGTAGACCCCTGTTTTACCGCCGAAGTAGCCGGAGATAATTGGATGGACCAGGTGCATAACTTTGTGCAGGATAACACCTGTGAACCTGCGGTATGGTTCGATACCTTCTTTGTGAAGGACCATATTTTGCTGGCTCCCCGGCCCGGCTTGCTCATNNCACGATTACCATCTCGAGTGGAAGCTGCCTCAATGGAAACAATTACTGAGAAGATCGAAGTTATATTTCGAGTCGAGATCTGTTGCCGACAGATACACTATCCAGCCGGGTCAGCCCGTCCCACCGGGAGTCGACCCGAATACGGGGGTCAGAAGAGCCACCATCGGGGTGCGAGCGGATCTGTATACCAGGCTCCGTTCACTGGTCAGTATTGATACCGGTATCAAGCTCAATATTCATCCCGATGCCCATGTCAGGCTGCGGTACCAGTACACGAAGCCCTTTGGCGAGGTTTACCTCTTCCGATTCTCCCAGATCGCCATGTATCAAGCCATTGAACATTTCACGGACACAACGCAGCTCGACTTTGAACGGAAGTTCACCACCTTTACGTTCATCCGGTGGGGCAATAACGTGACCTACACCGAGGGCACGCCCGGCGTGACCTGGAATACCGGGGTCAGTCTTCTCACTCAATTGACGCCGAAGAGCGCGATATCCTATGATGCCAGTATGTGGGGGGTGAATCATCCTGATTGGGTCATTCAAAATTACCGGCTAGGAATACATTATCGCCAGAATTTTTACCGGTCCTGGCTCTTTTTCGATCTTGACCCGGAAATCACCTGGCCGCAAAACGCGAGCCAGGCAAACTATACCAGCCAAAGAAATCACGTCTATGCCTTTATGGCTACTCTTGAAATTCAATTCGGCAAGTAATTCCGGGTGGAAAAGATCGCAACTGCCCAGGTCAAATCAAAATAAACAAACAGCGTGAAACCACGGGTCCCGAAAGACAACAGCACCCTCACCCCCGGCCCCCTGTCATGATGACCTTCGCTCCTACCCCTCTCTCCCCTGGAGGGAGAGGGACAAAGGGAGAGGGGGCTTTCCAGCCGGGATTAAGGGTGAGGGTTGTTCGTCGTCGGATCGCACAGATGAAATCCGTTAGAAACGGTATTTCTAAACGGTGTGAACACGGTAAAGATTTTCGGTTTTAAAATACACGAATTAGAATTTAACCCTTGCGTCGGGAAGCGACCCGCGTTCCCGCCATTAGCGGGAAATACAACACAAGGCTTACAAAATTTTCTTTCTTCATGTTCCGTCACATATGACGGTTCTGTTAAATGCGACGGCCGCCCTTGACGGCTTTATCCTGCCTTCTGCACCTCACTTTCCATCTTAATTCAAAACAATCAAGGTACTACTCCTCGTAATGGCTGCAGTTTCCCCCCCGGCATGATAGTTGTAATACTCCTTACAGGATTCCCCTCCTTTCCGGGGAATCCCACTGNNCGTATACGGAGTCCCGCATATACATAGTTAATTCTTTTCCGATCATAGCCGGCAACAGGTGAGATGAAACGCTGCGTAGTATGCATCTAACATTTTGTCGAGACGCTTTTACCTTTTGTTGCAATAGAGTCCGGATTCTTGCAGATGTTAATTACCTGACTCATAGAGCGAGAGGTTCTTGCTTCTCTACGTTTCTGAAATGCATAGAAATTTAGCATTATGTCTTTCTCTGAAAATTTATTATTAGCTTAAACTGCGGTGCAGGAGAAAATGCGCTATATTTATTTTCATAAGAGTTCTCTTTGCCTGTTCTATTCCGTCTTGCTCATTCAGTTTGCAATAAGTCTAAAGACTTTTTGCAAAATCTAACTACAAGATACAGAACCTGCCCGGATGGTTGTCTTTATCTAAGGTGGGGTCCGGTGACGGAAGCGGTCTTGACCTCTTCCTTTCCCCGTACGTCACGCAGGGCACTCGCTCGGGCGAAAACGTATCCGGCTGTGCGCACTGAAATGCCGGTGAATCTCCGGAAAAGGAGGAACGAGCATGAAGATGAACGCACGAACGCCGCTCCGGAATACCGGTGAATTTCCAGGAAAGGAGGAACGAACAGAACATTGAACGCACGAACAGCGCTCAGAAATGCATGTGAAGCACCAATACCAGCAAGAGGAGGAACAAAAAAAATGAACAGATACTTACGAACACTTCGCCATTCTCCCTTTACCCATGGGATCGGGGTGCTCCTCGTGGTACTCGTATGCGCCGTGGCGCTTTTCGGGTGCAAAGGAGACACGACGAACAACACGAACAACACGTATACAAACCCGACGTCGACGCTCGGTTCCCTCAATGTCAACGTCAATCCGGCGTCGGCCACGGTGGTCGTGACGGGACCGAGTTACTCGACCTCGACGACCTTCGAGGGCAACAAATTTCTCATCGATCTGATACCGGGTCAGTACACGGCGAATGCGACCGCGCCTGGGTTCATCAATGGGGCCAGCAGCATAAACGTCGTCGCCAACCAGACCTCGAACATTCAATTAGCCCTCCAGGCGACGCCGATCATCGCCGAGGCGCCCCGCGCAGTGTATCGCGATGATAGTGGGCAACTCATTCCGATCGACACCAGCAACATGCAGTCCGGTAAGTTCATCTTTTACGCCTGGCTCCAGGACAAGCCCTTGGGGATCGTCCCCACTCTGGTGACCTCCACTACCAACACTGATCCCGGCAAACCCCTGCTCACCGAGCAGAAGGAGTCCGCGCCGAGCTTCACCCAGAACCTTGCAGGCGCGTGGGTCGGCTTCAAGGACGCCTCAGGGGTTGTCCGGCCCGTGATCGGCGCGGATGTCCGCTGGGAGATCGACCAGCAGTATGCCNNGATGACCAGGCCGATACGCGCACCAATAATGCCCGTCTTGCGGCCGAGCGCTTCCCGCTTATCGCGAGCGAATACCCGCTCTACAATCTAAGCGGGATCGGCGCTCCCTTTGTCGATGGGTTCACCTGGGTGACGCTCTTCTCGCCGGATTCAACGGCAGCGTCCCGCATCGTGGCCGTGGCAACCATCAACGGCGAAGAGATCGGAAAGCAGATCCTGTACAAGAATTTCGCTCCCGCACCGAAGATCGAGATCACCAAGACCGTCAACCCGGCTGTCGTGAGCCTCGTCAGCGGCTCGGCCACCGTCACCTGGACCGTCACGATCAAGAATACCGGCACGGGTGACGCCACGACCGTCAGCCTCAGCGACTTCCTGGCATCGGGCGCAGGCGCGAGCTACGCGCTCGGTACACTTCCTTTCGGCGGCACCCCGGTCGGCGCTGGCTTCACGTACGACTTCCCGCTCGATTCGCAGTTCAGCCCTGTCCCGCCCCAGAACACGCAGCTGCTGGGTAATGCCTGGAACTTTGCCGTCCTGGGCGCCTCGGGTATTACCAACACAGGCACGAGCGTCCTGAGCGGCAATCTGGGAGTCNNGCAGCGCAGACTGCCCTTACGGCCGCATATGTCGATCTGGGGGCGAGGGCGTGCACAAAGCCTGACAACACAGCCCTCACCGGCACGCTCACGCCGGGCGTGTATTGCTACACGTCTTCGGTTACGATGGGATCATCACTCACCCTCGACGCGCAGGGCGACCCCAATGCGGTGTTCGTTTTTAATATCGCCAGCACGTTGGATACGCCAGCCGGCGCCTCTGTCAGCCTGATCAACGGCGCGAGCCCTTGCAACGTCTACTGGGTGGTCGGCAGCTCAGCGACGCTCGGCGCCAACAACTCCTTCGTGGGGAATATCCTCGCGCAGGCGAGCATCACGGCGGGTAATGGCACGGGCATTTCCGGCAGGGCCCTGGCCCGCACCGCCGCGGTTAACCTGAACGCGAATGGGGTCAACGCCCCTCTGGCATGCGTAGTTGCTCCGGGCAACACGAAGACCCTGACCTTTACGGCCAAGGTCACCGCACCCGGCACCTACTGCAACGAAGCCCAGATCCTCGCGTATGGCGACGGTACCAACGCGTGGGCCCCGGTCGATCTCAATGGGCAGGCGTGCTTCACCGCCCTCCAGTCGGATGTGTCGATCATCAAGGACTTCGTCGCCGCTGACAACACGACGAGCCTGGGCAAGTCTGTGACCGTGGCAAAGAATATACCAGCCAAGCTGCGCGTGCGGGTGATGAACATCGGCACAACTGGTGCGACGGGCGTCAGCGTCAGCGACGTGCTCTCGAGCGCCACCGTCACATCAGCGTACACGCTCAGCAGCCTTTCGTCGGGTACGGTGAACGGCAGCAACAACGGCTTCAGCACCACCATCGGTGCCCTCGCCAACGGGGCCACCTCGACACTGTTCTTTACGGTCGCGGCCTCGGCAGATGGGACATACTGCGACACGGCTACCGTCTCGGCCACTTCCGGGATCATCGGAAACGGCAGTGACAGCGCCTGTCTCATCGTGTCCACGCCCAGCCTCACGATCTCGAAGGTCGACGCTCCGGCAAGCGTTCTTCCGGGCGCCACCTATACCTCGACGATCGTCGTGCGCAATACCGGCAACGCCACTGCCAGGAATGTCGTCATCAGCGACACGCTCGGCCTCAACTCCGTTGCCAACGTCCTGGCCATCTACGTGAGTTCGAGCCTGGACGGTGCGGGCGGCACGCTGGCCAACAACATCATCACGGCCGGCACGATCGACATCCTGGCGGGTGAGACCAAGACCTTCACGGTCGTGAGCCGCATCCCGCTTGGCGCAGCAGCCGGCACCTACTGCGATACGGCGACCGTCACGAGCAGCAACGCCGTCACCAGTCAGACGGGCCAGGTTTGTGTCACTGTCCCGGCCTTCTCGGCGATCCAGACCCAGCTCGTCGACCTCAATGATCCGGTCGCGAAGGGAGGCAACGTCACCTACTTCTCGACGCTCTATGTCGAGACACTCTCCAACGAGGGAGTGAACACCAACGGGCTGACGCTCCTATTCGGTCACGCCAACGCGACCGACCTCGTGACTCCCGGCGTCTTCGATGTGACCTCGACGAAGATCTATCTCGACTCCGCACCGGTTCGAGATCCCATTACGGGCTTCGTCGTATCGGATTCGTCGAATCCCACTGCCGTGCTTCAGACGGCGGGCACCGACTACACGGTCACCTCGACCGTACGCGGTAAGCAGGTGATCGCCATGACCCCGAGTGTCACCCTGCAACCGAACACGGCCCTCTATATCGTGAACGTGTGTAATGTCCCAGCCGCGACGGCAACCGGCATGTACACCACGAGCTACATCTGGACATCGATCGGGACAGGCTCGACGACTCATTACCAGGCCAGCTCGTCCGAACCCACGACCGTCCTCCCATAGGACAGGTCATGCACCGCGGATGACCGCGGGCAGATTCATCAGTCTGTAAGCTACCCCGCGGGGGGAAACCCCCGCGGGTTTTTTTGTTATCAATGGTCTCATAATTGTCTATTCATACCACCGACCGTTATCCCCCGCTTGATTCATGCGGGGGCAAGCCCCGAATCTTGCCCTCGAATGCATTAATCGGGGGGCTTCCATCGGGGATCCAGTATGTTACACGGCTAAGACTGGATTCCTGCTCAGAACCGCTGCGGGAATGACGATCGTGAAGCTGCGACAATGTCGATGCTATTATCAAACCGTTACTACTTGTTGATTAATCCACCTTTCTTTACGTCCTTTGCGTCTTGGCGCGACAATACTTCTGCATCATTTTTTTATGTTCTCAGTAGTTATGAATCCAGGAGCGAGCGCATTCCCCGTAGCTTGCTGCGGGGAACTTCAATATATTTTGCTTTTTTATGACCGCGATCTCTGAGCAAACATCGAAAATCACCTGTCGATGTGATAGGCATAAGCACCTGATATTCACCACGAACATTGGGACACGAAAGGCTCTCTTCCTGAACTGAAATATCCGTTCGACCTTTTATGCGAATGAAACAATACATAGCAACTTAAGACTTACAAAAGCATCTCTTCTTTCAGCCCACCATATTTGGCGGTTCTGTTGAATATGACGGCCGCCTTCGACGGCTGTCCCGTTAACTCTGTCCACCACTCTTCATCTTATCCTGAACAATCAACGCGTTGCTCTCGAAGAGTCCTTAGTCATCCCATGGCACGATTAGTGTAATACAAAATAAGAGTAATTCTCTATGTTTGATATGGCATTCATAGGGATTGCAGCATATTGCATATTAAAAATACCTGAGGATATAACACATATGCGTAAGATAGTTGTAGTCTCCCTGCCGTAAGGCATGGGCTCGTGTGAAAGCAAGATAGATTAAGAGGGCAGGTTGCATTTCAAATTACAGCCTGTTCCCGTTTTTTTTGATCATTACGTTCGCCTGCCGGGACCTGCGTGGGCCTGTACGGGGAAGGAGAAAGCATCATGGTAAGACTCCATCGCATGGTGAAATTATTGGTATGTATCGGACTGATAACCCAGTTGCTGGGGTGCGCAGCCACGCAAAATCGTGAAAGTACGGGCCAGTATGTCGATGACTCGGCGATCACCACCAAGGTAAAAGCCGCGATCTTTGACGAGCCATCGTTGAAAGTGTTCCAGATCAGTGTCGAGACATTCAAAGGGGTAGTCCAGTTAAGCGGTTTTGTTAATTCGGAACAGATCGTCAGAAAGGCAGGAGAAGTTGCCGGCAGGGTTGAGGGCGTCAGATCGGTGACGAATAACCTGGTTGTAAAGTAGCTGCGCCGGAGCACAGAGCGTTGTCACGGACCAACGCGGTTACCCTGGAGAGCAAAACGATGAATTCAAAAGAATTCAGGTATGAACATGAAAGCAGGACAGGTCATATCCCAAACTCGGGCAGGTCCCCTTAACAAGGGCCGAATGATACGTGCTTTTCAAATTATAAAAAGGAGGGTACACATATGCGCACAGGCACAAGGTATTCTAAGACATTGAGTAAGATGATATGGTTTATGGCATTGCTTCTGGTCGTTATTTCGGCCGGATGCGACAGAGATCGTGGAGCAGCGGTAGTTTCTCTGGTTGCCATCCAGGTAACGCCGCAGAGTCCGAGCATCGCAAGGGGAACGACGCAACAGTTCACGGCCATTGGTATCTACTCGGACAATACGAATCAAAATCTAACGTCGACCGTAACCTGGAGTTCCTCGGCTGTGTCTGTTGCCACAATCAGCAATACAGCAGGTTCTAAAGGGCTGGCCACATCAGTCGCTGTGGGT
>JAFNGD010000035.1:3229-3365 GCA_017885365.1 Nitrospirota bacterium | reverse complement strand
ATACTCATAACTGCCGCCTTCCGTGCGGCGGTAAATATAGTAGCCGTACCTATCGCATTCGGTATTTTGGTTCCAGCTTATGGTGATGGCGCCGTCCTCTACGGACGTAGCAAGCCCCGTGGGGGCAGCGGGCGCC
>JAFNGD010000035.1:0-3214 GCA_017885365.1 Nitrospirota bacterium | reverse complement strand
CTGGTACCATTCAACCTGGATTCCGTTCTCGCTTGGATACGCACCGTACATGTACGGCTGTATGGGAATCGATGTATCGACTGCTATTGCTGAGACCTCGACAGAAGCCGGACCTGCATGTTCATAATAATCAACGGCCGCCACCTTGTAATAATATGTGGCGCCGTTCGCTACGCGGGTATCGCTATAAGTAATATTCGCTGCGCCGTAACTGTATATTGAGTCTATGAATTCAAAATTGCCCCCGCTTGTGGTACTGCGATAGATATTATAACGATCAATATCACATTCGAGATTCTGGCTCCAGCCCACCGTTACGGCGCCATCCTCAACGGAAGCGGTTAGCCCTGTGGGCGCGGAGGGATTCTGGCCGTAGCTTGTTGCCACGACTTCCGTTGATTTGGCACTCTCATAACCGGACAGGTCGTAAGCGCTTATCGCAATATAGTAATTAATGCAGTCGGTGAGACCAGTTAGTTCATAGGAAGGATACTGGTCAGTTGATGGGTACGTTACGGTCTGGGTATAATTTCCGCTGCTGGCGCCGTAGTAAATCTTGTACCCTGCGCTACCCGGCGCATTCTGATACCAGGAAAGCCCTATGCCGTTGGTCGTTTCGTATGCGTAGAGGTCGGTCGGCTGTGGTGGGACAATTGTATCAATAGCGGTTGCGGAAATTTCGGTAGAGTCGGGGCCGACGATCCCCCACCAGTCAAAGGCAACGACTTTATAATAATAGGTTGTCCCATTCCCGACATTCATATCCTGATAGGGGTACCCATAAACCGTTGCCAACTGTTCATAGCCGGCGCCGCTTGTCGTGCTGCGGTAGATATAATACCCATCGATATCGTTGGAATCGCACACCGGGTCACTGCTCCATTCGATGGTTATAGACCCATCCTGAACAGCGGCCGTGAGCTCAACAGGCGCTGCCGGCTTCGATCTGCTGGTGATTGCAGTTATTTCGGATGAGCGAGCGCTTTCATTGCCGGCAGTATCATAGGCGGTCACCGCAAGGTAGTACGTCGTGCAATCCTGAAGACCGCTCAGTATGTACTCCGAGTTGTTTCCGACATCAACAGGGGTTCCATACGTTCCGCTGCTCGTGCCGTAATACACTTTGTAGCCTGCGATGTCAGGGGCAATGTTCTCGTCCCAGTACCAGTAAATATCGATTCCGTTCCGGTCAGGATCTGACTGGTAAGGATCTGCATAAACTTCTGTCGGCGGAAGAGGCGCTTCGGTGTCTGCGGCAGTTCCCGCAGTAAAGCTCCAGGTGTAATCGGCATCAAGCATAGTGCCGTTCAAAGCCCGCAGCCCCGCAGGTATGACCACCGTGATCGTTTCACCCGGAGTAAAATCTGTTGTTGGATTGAATTCGAGGCTGTTGAATGCAGGAAGAGCGCTGAGCGTGCCGGGAATCGGTCCGCTACCGGAGCCGGTTGCCGTAAGGGAAGTGCTGATAAGAGATGCAGCGTCGAGCGGCTGATTGAATTGCGCACGAATGTTTGCATTCAGGCTGATACTCTCATCTTGACCCGCGGGGAACGTAGATTGCAATACCAGGACTGGCATAAATTCAATTGCGAAACCCGGAGAAAGGACCGGGCTATTGTAGGAATACTGAAGCCCGATGGTACCGTCAGCATTTTCTATACCAACGGACGCTCTTCTGCCGTTCGATCCAGACGACTCGACCCCGTCTTGCAGTGTATTATACTGAAAAACGATCCTATTGCCCTGTTCATACAACAGGACTTCGAAGGTAAGTAAGGCATTGTCCCAGCAGCAGAACCTGGCGTTAGACCACTGCGCAACAAAAATGCGGTTTGGNNGCGGTTCCCAAAGTTTGATAGAAGATTTTTGCTGAATAGTTGATATACAAATGGTCCCAAAAAGGAGCAATGACATTATTCGGATAATCCTCGCTCGGCAATTGTGTATTCCAGTATTCGCTTGCATCGTCTGTAAACGAAAGAAAACCATTGGTGCTTATATTAACTGTTGTATACGTATTGCCATAGAGCGTAAACGGGAATTCGAGATTGACAGGAAGAAAACTATTATCGCCATTGCCTGTTTCTCCTTCTTCGCCCCCGCCTCCGTACATGCCCGTGTTCGTGCCGGTTGCGGAGATATCGATCCAATTGTAGGAAATTTGCGGAGACGGGGTATGGGAATCAGTCCAGACGTAACCATACTCATCGGGACCACCTGTCGCCGCGGCTGCAACTCCCACATGCAATTGCGTAAATAGGAATACGGCTGCAAGAATTTTGAGCGATTTTTTCATGATATTCTTATTTCAGGGTGCGAATGTACTCTGCGATTGCCTGGATCTCTTCCGGAGTAAGCCTCTTCTTCCATCCCCCCATCTGGGTGCCGGGCTTGCCGTTGGTAGTCACCTCGACGATTTTCTCCGTTGTTAAGACGGCCTTGACCTCCGGGCTCGTAAAATCCGGCGGTTTGGGAATCAGGGCGTGCACGCTGGGCCCGTCACCCCGACCTCCTGCTCCGTGGCAGACCATGCAGTGGGCATCATAGATAATCTTTCCTCTCGGCATCATTTCTGGCTGGGCATCGCCAGCTTGAAGCAGTCCTGATGTCAATATCAATCCTACTGTCGTCACAATGAAATAAAGCTTATGCATGCATCCTCCCGAACACAGCCGTCATTTTTTCACATTTTAGAAATTTCGTTTAATATCTCCCGGGCTCACGAACAACCTCATGCTTCATGATTGAACGACGTTTTTAGAATATCTTCATGCTCATCATAAAATGCGAGGAGCACTGTGCAGAGCTGAGCAACAGAAGCATCTATGCCTGCATAGACAATGACGCGGCAATCCGCAGTTGTCTGCAGTGGATTTGGGGGCAATAGAAGGAGGGGAAATCGAGAAAAGAAATAGCCTTGACCAGAATTAGCCCTGGCCAAATTAGCGAGACGCTGAAACCAGATCGGTGTTATGGATAGAGCCCGGTGCATAATGACAGCCTTCCTCCGAAGAACGTCATACAACATACGGTGTTATTTGGATCAAGTCCCCAATGAACGGGTTGCGCTCGATCAACACGGCGAACTTCTCGTAAGGCTTGAGACGCGGCTCTTTGAGCGAGACCTTTCCGTTCAGGGAACCTTCGATTGCGCTTGGAAAGGACCGATCTTGCGAGAAGGCGATGTCGATTATGCGTCCTGAATCCTCCGTCA
>JAFNGD010000034.1 GCA_017885365.1 Nitrospirota bacterium | reverse complement strand
CCCATCGTCTAGCGGCCTAGGACGCTGGCCTCTCACGCCGGAGACACGGGTTCGATTCCCGTTGGGACCACCATTTCAAAATCCAATAAAGTCTTATATAGTGCGTAAGCCCCTTGATTAAAGGGGCTTTTTCTGTTTCTGTTGTCCGTCATGGTATGCACCGGAACGTTTACATTTGGGGGTATCCTACATCGGGCGAAATCAAGATACCCCCAAAACGGAGAAACCCCTCTGTTAACAGACATTAAGGTCAAAAGCGCAAAGGTAAAAGACAAGCAGTACAAGCTCACTGACGGGCTGGGGTTGTATCTGCTCGTTACTCCGCAGGGCGGAAAGCTGTGGCGCTTTAAATACCGATTCAACAACAAGGAAAAAGTGAGAGCCTTCGGCACCTATCCAGAGATTACCCTTGCTGATGCGCGGGAGAAGTGGGACGCTGCGCGCAAGCAGGTCGCCAACGACATCGATCCCGGCGAAGTTTACAAGGCCCAGAAAAAGGCAGAGCTCGCTGTCACGGAAAACGGCTTTGAGGTTGTGGCGCGGGAGTGGCACGAAAAGTTTAAACAGAGATGGACCAAGGTTCACGCTGATACAACGATCCGGCGAATCGAGCGGGACGTTTTCCCCTGGCTGGGGGAGCGGCCTATCGGCGAGATAAAGGCGCCGGAGCTGCTCACGGTACTCCGTCGTATCGAGTCACGAGGGGCTCAGGAAACAGCGCACAGGGTAAAGACCATCTGCGGGCAGATCTTCCGCTATGCCTTGGCGACCGGTCGCGCCGAACGGGACCCGGCAGTGGATTTGAAAGGGGCCCTGCCTCCCGCTCCAAAGACACACCTTGCGGCGCTGACAGACCCGAAAGATGTTGCAGCCCTCCTTCGTGCCATCGACGGGTATCAGGGATCCTTCGTCGTTAAATGTGCTTTGCAGCTGGCGTCGATGTTCTTTGTCCGCCCCGGAGAGCTGCGTCATTCCGAATGGTCTGAATTCGATCTTGATGCGGGTATATGGTCGATCCCCGCTGAAAAGATGAAGATGAAGCAGCCCCACATCGTGCCGCTGGCACGCCAGGCCGTGGATGTATTGAAGTTGCTGCAGCCGTCGACTGGTCGCGGTCGATACGTATTCCCCAGCACACGCACATCACTGCGCCCGATGAGCAACAACGCCATTCTTGCTGCATTGCGCCGCATGGGATACGACAAGGACGAGATGACGGGCCACGGCTTCCGGGCGATGGCATGGACGATCCTTGACGAAGTTCTCCAGGTACGGCCGGAATTCATCGAACATCAACTGGCGCACGCTGTTCGGGACCCGAACGGGAGGGCGTACAACAGGACCGCTCACCTCGAAGAGCGGAAGAAGATGATGCAGTTATGGAGCGATTATCTGGACGGGCTGAAGGCAGGGGCAAAGGTTGTGCCGTTTCCGAAAATGGCGGGATAAAAAAAACAGCGTTCCTGGAAAGGAACATGGACAGAAGGGGTCTGGTAATCCAGGCCCCTTTTTTTGTGCTTATTTACCCCGTTAGAGAAAGCCGCTAACTTCTGTCGGCGGTTGATATCTTCCTTTAGATTGTGGTACAACGCCACAATCTTTGATCGTTAGAGAGCTTGTTCTCTAACGGGGTAAACCCCGCTTGTGCCACAAGGCATTAACAGGGATGGCATAGAGTTCCGGACCAAACGGCAAGCTCTCGGAACCAGTATACAGTACGATTCCTCGATGAAATCGCTTGCCGGTGGTCTCGGCAAGCGCACGAAGCCCTTTGAAGTCCTGGGCGGTCACTGTTGAGCTTGCCTTGACCTCGATCCCCACAAGTCTGCCCGCCCGATCTTCCAAAACGATATCCACTTCCTGACCGGTTTGGGTCCGGAAGTGAAATATCTGCGGCTTGGCTGAGCTCCAGGTGATCTGCTTGATCAGTTCCATGATAACGAAGTTTTCGAGCAATGGGCCGATAATACCGCCTGCAGCTAATCGTTCTTTATTGGCTCCGAGCAGATGCGACATAAGGCCGGTGTCGCTCATTACGAGCTTGGATGTCTTTACCAAGCGCTTTCCGAGATTCCCTGACCAGGCGGGCAGATGCTGGATCAAAAATGTGGTCTCCAGGAGCGTCATATAACGTTTGAGCGTGCTGAGAGGCATAGCAAGGGTGCGGGAAAGCTCCGATGAATTGAGAAGCGCCGGAGTACGCGAAGCGATGATCGCCAGGAGTCTCGGCAGGCTGGTCAACCCGTCGATATGAGCGAGATCCCGGATATCCCTTTGGAGGATCGTCGTGATATAGGATTCGAACCATGCCCTGCGTCTGTCTTCCTTTGTTCTGCTGACCGCTTCAGGATAACCACCATTGATGATCCTGGTATGGAGTGATGCAAGGGATTCCTTAGGCAACGGATCAGCGTGCAGTTTGGTCGCAAACAAACGGTCCACAAAAAGCTCCTGAATTCCTTCGAGCTCTCCCTGGGAAAATGGCCAGAGACTTAAGATCTCCATCCTGCCTGCAAGGGATTCCGATAATCGGGGCAGTAAAAGAACGTTGGCTGAACCGCTAAGCAAGAATCGCCCCGGTCGCCGATCGCGGTCCACCTCTGCTTTAATAGCAGGAAACAGCTCCGGAGCCCTCTGCACTTCATCGATAACAACAGGGCCATCCAATTCCGACAGGAAGCCCGCTGTATCATGCTTAACGGCGGCAAGAATGGTGGCATCGTCCAGGGTGATATAGCGGGCCGGATGTGAATGTTCGGCGATGGTTTTAACCAGGGTGCTTTTACCGGTTTGCCGGGCTCCGTTCAGGAGGAGAACAGGCGTATCGGACAAAGCGTCCAGCAAAAGCTGAGTGATATTTCGCTTTATCATGGCTGAATTATAACCACTCAGTGGTCAATTTTCAACCACAAAATGCTCTTTCCAGTATTTCCTGATCGGCGCAAGCCCGAACACACTTTTCCAGAAACGGCTTTCGTAGTATATTTGTCCTAGCGACCTAACGTTACTATCCCTGCACGTTGACTTATTTCGAAATTAATACTATTATTTGAACGATGCATCAAGATAAAAGGGCGCCACATTTTGTTGCGTTCGGATTTCTTGTAATAAAAAAAGATATGATTACTGCGAGGAGGAAATAGTATGGCCGACATGTGCCCGGTAGTGAACACAGAAAGAATTCTGCTTGCGACCGATGGCTCTGAATTTAGCGAAGGCGCCATTCGGGAGGCGATCGGACTCGCCAAGCGCTGCGGGAGCACGCTTTCGGCGCTGATGGTCATCGAGTCGAATCCCGAATACGCGGGCATTGCCCCGCAGCTCGTGGAGAAGGCTGAGAAGGCGGCGCGTGCGCATCTTGATGCGGTCAAGGCACGCGCGAAGCTGGAAGGCGTCAGCCTCGACATCATCGTTCGCGAAGGCGAGGATTCGTTTAAATATATCGCTGAAGAGGCGACGAAGAACAAGAGTACCATGCTCATCCTGGGCAGGCGCGGGCGGAAGGGGCTCAAACGCCTGGTAATGGGAAGCACAACGGCCCGGGTTATCGGCCACGCGCCATGCAGCGTTCTGGTGGTCCCCAGTGCGGCGCAGGTGGACTTCACAAGCATCGTGGTCGCCACGGACGGATCGAAGTATTCGGCGGCTGCCGCTTCCCAGGCCATCGGGATCGCGAAGCGGAACAAGAGCAAGCTGACGGTCGTCTCTGTGGTCCCATCGGAGCTTATGACGCAGGCGGACATCGATTTTGCCATGACCCGGCGGGAGCACTTCGCGGAGAAGGAGATGAACGAGGCGGAAAAGTATGCAAAAGCGGTAAAGGATGCTGCAAAGAACGAGGGGGTCGAGGTCCAGGCGTTCGTCATGAGCGGCAAGCCCGCCGATGTCATTATTGAGACCGCCAGGGAAAAGAAAGCCGACCTCATCGTACTGGGCAGCCACGGCCGGCCCGGCCTGGAAAAGCTGCTTATGGGCAGCGTAGCGGAGCGGGTGATCGTCCTCTCGTCGTGTGCGGTGCT
>JAFNGD010000033.1 GCA_017885365.1 Nitrospirota bacterium | reverse complement strand
GCAGCAGCGCTATACAGCCCGAGCGTGAATATTCTGTCCTGTTTGGATATAAGACCGAAGATATAACTGAATGCGCTGGCACCATACATGATGACGGCAGCCCAGAATAAAACATGCTCGCTTTTCATACGGTCTCCTCAGTAAAGATTGGTTGCTCCAGGGAGCGTCTTGTTTGCCGATCGTATTCGCGCGATGAATGTCAAAACCATCCCCGAAAGTCCTACCCACAGGCTCGCCAGCACGATCGGCTTGCCTGGATCGTAACGAACGTTCATGCCGACCCAGTAACGGACTTCCTTGACGGACAGATAATAATCACCGGCTCTGATCTTTTCCCCCAGCCGTGCCCTGCCTTGTGTCATTGGTTCTGCTCGATGATCGAACGCCTCGTCAGGCCTCCAAACCTGGAAAGCAGCTTCTCCGTCCCGTTCTTTGACAAAAGACGAGTGATACGCGGCCTGAAGGGCGACAGCCGGCTTCAACGGGTCCGGCGGAAATGCAAAAGCACCGGGACCATCTTTCGTCCCGGTCGTGTACAGATATTGGTCACCCTTCTGAGGAATGCTCTGGAGCGGCACGTAGGCCCCGCAAAGCTCTTTTCCCGATCTGTCGGCAAGGATCACCAGGATCGAATATCCTTCCTTGTCGCGGAAATATTCGAGCCCTTGGTGCTCAAGCTTGTGGGTGACGTAGATCATTCCCGGTTTTTTTGATGGTCCCTCGCCCACGGCAACCTCGTACGCCACTTGTTTGTCCGCGCCGTCCACGGTGTAGCCTTTATGCATTTTGATGAGCGTGGTCTCGCCCATGAGCTTCGAGAAATCGAAGAAACAGCCATGTTCTTCATATGGATCAAAGTCAAAAATTACCCGGGCATGAGTTGTCCTTTTCTCCTTCCCGTGGCTTTTAACGGCTGCAAAGCGTCGGGAACCCAGAAGTCCTATTGAACCTCAGCATCGGTAATCACAACCCATGTCCTCATCGACGCCCCGATTGCTCCACCCGCTCAAAGCTCGAGAAACAAATATCTCTTCGGGATCATAAGTGCTCCACATTGCATATCAATTTGTTGCCGTCCTTTACTCCATATGCAATTGATTTGCCATCGGCAGTAAACACCGGTTGAAAGACTTGTTCGTAGGAAGGATGCTTCTTTTTGGTGTTGCCGCTCGTATCCGCTACGACCACAAATCTTTTGCCGTCCTTTCGCACCCGATACACTAACAGTTTCCCGTCAGGACTGAACACCGGCATAACCACCCGGTCAAATGCCGGGCCTTCTTTGCCGTTCACGACAACGAACCAGTTTTGACCCTTCCTTGCAGCATAAGCATAAAACCGGCCATCCTTGCTATAGGTCAAGTCCGCTGCCTCATCATATTTTCTTCCTTTCTCGGCGGTGCCGGTAAATGACTGATGCAGAAAAAAACGATCGTGCCAGGCAAGCAATACGCCCACTCCCTTTTTATCGGGACGTACGACGGGAAGCTGGGGAAGAAGCCCCTTCGGAAGAATTTCCTCTCTGTTATCGAGTACCATCAGGCGTGTCCGCCCTTTCAGGGCACAGTAACAGATCGACCTGCCGTCCTCACCGAACGTCAGCTTTTCGATAAGATCATAGAGCGGGCCCTCATGGACAACGTCCGGGTCGGCAAAACTGAAATCGATAATCCGAATTTTATTACCAACAACCTGCGCTGCCGCAATTCTGGTCTTGTCTCTATTTGTGGTAAACAGCAGATCCCCGATGGATCGCTTGATACTCTGCCTGCCGAACCTCAGATCGCTGACAATCAATCCCATATCCCTGTTCGAAACTGCTGTTTCAACATAAGCAATCAAGGTCGAATCGAAACTGAACTCGGGAGTCGTGTAACTCGCCGTCGTCCCTGCATTGGGCGTATCGTCCACGACGATATACCATTTCTCGCCTTCCTTCGCCTGGTAAGCAAAATGTTTACCGTCAGGACTGAAAACAGGCGATAGCAGTGCATCGTAAGGTCTGCCTTCCTTGCCATCAACGACCATGCGCCACTTGCCGTCCGCAAGAGCACCGTATGCTACCCGCCGGCCGTCGGTACTGAGAACTATTGACCCAACGGCAGAATATTCCTTCCCTCTGCTCTGGTTATGATGAACAGAGAACTTGCCGTCCTTTTCGGTGGTATAGGCCACACCCCTTTTTGATTCGCTTACTATCACATCAAAAGCCGGCTGGATGCCTGCCGCTTGTGCAGCATGTCCGGGTATTGCCTGAGGAGGTCTTGCGTCATCCGGGATCGTCGCAATAACCGTCGTAACGGTTGGAACCTCATTGACGCCAAATGGGGATGCCCTCTTTGACTTCTCCTGGTCTCTGCTGCACCCAACAAGGCTCAGGATACATGCGATACTTACGACAACCAAGAATCGATCGATTTTCATATCATTTCGCTTCAGATATCAAGGAACTTGACGATAACAAAAAGCCCCGCATGAGGCGGCGGGGCTTTTCAGAGTTATGAATACCTTGACTGCTTAATAAGTACCGCCTGGCGTATAGGTCCGGGTACTTCCATCACCAACCTGGCCTCCGCTGGGACACGTTCCCGCCGCGCAGGTAGCGCTACCGGTGGTAAACTCAGTAGCCCTGTACGGCCTGTGGTAGGCAGTGCCAGACCAGCCTCTGATGAAGGCATAGGGTCTTGAATTTACTGTCGGCCACAAGCCGCCGCCAACCAGTGCGTTATTGCCGTGATAATCCTGGGCCCGAATAGGCCGCACCGGAGCTGTTGTAGACGTATTGCTCCCATGACAGTAATGACAATTATTCATAACACTCGTTCCATGACTTGAGCCCGTGACGGCCCAAGCAGAACCCGTGCCATGCTGTTGTGTATTACCACCATATCCGGCAATATGACAGGTTATGCAAAACGTAGCACTCGTAACATAAACGGTACCTCGTATGGTTTCCGCGTTGCCGTGCGCCACAACTGTACGACTTGTGAGCGGGTTCGCACCTGACACGTTATGGCAGTCGAAGCAGTTCAACACGACGCTGAGTGCGGTCGTATGCCCCGTAGTACCATTACTATCCCTGGCAGTTCCAATATTGTTATAAGGAGCTGCCAGCCGTGTCGAATAGGGGAAATCCTTGGTAAGCGGCCCGCGCACCGGATGGTTCGACGAGTTCGTTGGCCCGAACTGGGTCTTTACGTCGATCAACCCTTGTGTTCCGATAGCGCCGTTGGCCGCCGTATAATTGGCACCGAGAGCCACACCTCCGAACGGCATTGCTGCCGTTGGCGTGCCATAGGTGGTGCGTGCGGCGGTATTGAGCGCTCCGTCAGTGTCGTGGCATTTCAGGCAGAAATTCTGGGTCAGGACGTTGTCTATGTTGTTTGACAGATGGCCGCTTGACGTTCTCGAACCAGGGGCATAGGACGTTGAGAAGTTCACGAACCTGAAGGAATTGCCGCTGATGTCGGTAATGCGCGTCTCGCCCTGCACGTCGGGGTCGCGCAGATCGATGTAGCCGTCCGCATGATACGAAGATGTTTTCTGCGTAGTGAAATCGCCCTCCAGATGACAGACAATGCAATCTGCGTCGGCAACTGCGCCGCGGCCCGATTTTTTGTGTCCCCAGGCCAGACCGAATTCAGCGACCGCGTTGTCGCGGTTCGTTACCAGGCCGCCGGAAAGCGCCGAGGCTTTCATTGCCGCGACAACACCGCTGTGGCAGTCAATGCATCGGGCGGTTCCCACGCCCCACTGCGGTGAAGGATTATTGCCCCCATGGCAGGAGATGTTCGAGCACGTACTGGTCACCGGGTTGTTCACTTGGGCAAAGCTCGTGCCCTTGTTGTACGATCCGCCCGAGATGTTCGGCTGCATCTCGATCAAGCCGTTCCGGTGCCCATAGTCATTGGCTGCCGGCGTGATATGGCATGTCGAGCAGTCGTTCGTGACCGCGAAATGCTTCGCATGATCGCCCAGGACGGCCCCCTCGGGGCTGTTCCTGGTGCTGCTGTCGAGCGGAGGATATTCGTGGCAGCGGTCACAGGATGTTATGGTGGAAGAACCCTTGATGGTAAGGGTAGCATCGATCGTGTTGTCGTTGTTTGCGACCGTATTTGCAGCCGACGTGAGGCTGCTGATATAACCGGTCGTCGTCTGGCCGGGCGTCGCCTTGTTGGCGATGTCGTAGGTCACCAGGTAATCTTTCCCGGCGGTATCCACCTGAATCGCGAGGCCGGAGAAGGTCGCTGTCGTGCCGGAGAACGTCACGCCGGAACCCACCTGAACGTCGGTTCCGTCCCATACGCCGAGCGGAGGGTTGTCCTGCCACAGTTTTACTCCGTTGGCCTTCACGAACGAGGGGTTTGTCCCGGTGATCACGATCTGCGACACGTCCGAGGCGCCGACGTTCGTCGAAAACCGGAACGCGCCTACTGCCTCGTTCGCGCTTCCCTGCATGACAGCTCTGCTCACCGGATTGGTACCTTCTCCCACGGTCAGGGTATTGCTGCCCACCGTCAGCGTGGAACCCGCGGTGTCGCTGTCGGTGTTGGTCTGGGCATAGGAGGTGAACGCAGAGATCTGCGCGGTCANNGAGAAGGTCGCCGTGTTCGCGGAAAAGGTCGTCGAGGCGATGAAGGTGTCCCCGGCATCCCATTCATTCGCTGTTGTGCCGTTGTCCAGCCAGATATCGACTGCCGAGGCCACCGCTGCGGAATTGGCCGCCCCGCCTCCTGCCGTGCCCGTCAAAACGATCTGGGTGACCGTGGTCGAGCCGACGTTCACTCCCAAGGTGAACGAATCAAGCGACTTGTTGGTCTCGCCGCGGTACACGGTCTTTGCCGACGGCGTTCCGCCGTTGCCGGCCGTCGTGGTCTGCGCAGCGCCAACGGTCAGCGTTGCTCCGCCGGTGTCGCCGTCCGTGTTGGTATTTGCCGACGAGGTCATGCCCGACAGCTGGCCGGTCAAGGTCCATGCAGCAGTAGTGTTCGTTGCTATGTCCGCGGTCACGATATAGCTGACCGGCGTCGTGGTTACCGGGATGTTCACGGCAAAGGTAGCCGTGTTCGTGGAAAATATCGTTGATCCGATCAGCGTGTCTCCTGCATCCCACTCATTCGGCGTCGTGCCGTTGTCCTGCCAGATCTTGACGCCTGAAGCGACTGCCGCCGCGTTGGTGGCGCCTCCCCCTGCCGTGCCAGTCAGAACGATCTGGCTCACCGTTGCAGCGCCTCCGTTGACCGAAAGCGTGAACGTATCGAATGCCTTGTTGGTTTCACCCCGGTAGACCGTCTTGGCCCCGGGTTCCGCTGCTCCGTTTCCGTAGGTGAGGGTCTGGCTGGCGACCGTGAGCCGGGTGGGATTTGCAGCGTCGGATATCGTGCCGGTAGCCGCTGAGGACGTAAGTCCTGTTACCGTTATGTCCACGGTTTGAGTCGCCGTCGCCCCGGCTGCAACATCAACCACGATGAGGTAATTTGACGGGGTGGTGCCGATGATCTCGCTCAGGCCTGAGAAGGTTACTGTTGCTCCCGGCACTCCGAGTGTCAGGAACGTATCCGTACCTATCTCATAGGTGCCGATGACACCGTTGTCCTTGTAGAGACGGATCGCGGATACATTGGCGCTGTTCGTGACGGACACGGTAATGGAGGTGACGGTGGCATTGGCGAAAGAGGCGGAAGCCGCAGTCAGCGTGAAGCTGTCGGCCACCTTGTTCGTGTCGCCGCGGTAAACGTTATAGTTCGCCTGGTCAGTGCCGTCCCCTACGTTCACGGTCTGCCCGTACTTGGCCAGGATGACATCCCGGTAGACCGGCATCGAGCTTACCGCGGTTACGGAATACGTGACCGGGCCGTGCGTATGAGTGCCTGAGGAAGCAGATGAGCCTGTTCCGGCGGCAACCGTGGTGGAAGGCACGCCGGGGGTAACGGTGGTCGAACCGGTATGGCTGAACGTGGCCGTTCCTCCCATGGTCCCGAACGTGGCGGAGCCCATCAGGAGATTATTGGTGTAGGGCGCGGCATTCGACACGATGGACCACGCCCCGACCGGCGTTGCGTCGAACAGTGCGATCAGTCCTTCCGGAATGGAAACCGCTCCTCCGCTGGAATTGTAGGCGAAGATCGCATCAACATGCGGCGGATCGTTATTGTCCGCGGTAAACTTGTTCGTTGCAGCCCCGATGGTGTGCGTGTGACTGGCGCCGCCGACTGCAGTGCCCGCGGTATTCGTCCGGGTGGCAGTACCGGAAGGAGCACCGGAAGTCACGGCGCCCGTGTCATGGTTATGAGTCGTTGCTCCGCCCGTGGCGTTGTCCGAAAAACCGCGCAGATATCTGCCGTCCAGGGCAGTATATCTTGTCCAACCCGAAGGCAACGATGCATTGTCGAAAATGCCAATGACATTAGCCGGTATTGTCGTCGGACTGCTCGCCCGGATGAACACTAAATTCTTGAAGGGAGGCTTGTGGTCCACCGTACTGACCGTCGGAGCTCCCCACGTGTGGGTATGGGTCGTGCTTGGTATGGTGCCGCCGGTAGAACCGGTTGTCACTGTGGTTGGAGCGGTCGCAGCAGTATTGGCAAGGGTATGCGTATGGGTGTCAGAGCCGGCAGTCGCGGCACCATAGGTCGCCGCAGCCCGCGGGAACGCTCCGTAAAAGGCGTCACCGGGATTGCTCGATATGCTTGTCCATCCCGCGGGTACCGGGCCGTTTGCCGTGTCCCAGAGAAGGATCACATCGCCTGACGCGGCATGGGCATACCTGAATTTCCAGCTCGTTGCACCCATATAGATGCTATTGAACACCAGCAGGAAGGCCAGCACCAGACTGATACGCCGATTCCAGCCTGTATTCAATATTGTGCTTGCTTTTTTTATCATACTGACCCCACCCCGTCTTGTATTGGCCCGCATCATACCGTAGTCGTTTTCCATCTGCCACTCCTAGTATGCGGACCAGACCGGCGTCGTCTGGAAGTGACAGCTTATGTTAGAACAGGTCTTGGGATTGACGGAAGAAGAAGTTCCCACGACCCCGTTATAGACAGGATTGCTCGAGCCGAACACCAGGCTGAAGCCTCCGACTCCGCCGGAAAGATACGAGCCGTCGCGGAAATTGATCAGCCTGGTGCCTGTCATATGATTGGAGGCCGCGATGGTATGGCAGGTGCCGCATACCTTGTCGGATTTGCTGCCTGCGCCAAAGGTGTCCGCAGCCGGATTCAGCACCAGCCCTCCGAGGCTCGTCTTGATGTGCTCGATATGCTTCGCATGGGCGCCCACGCTCTCCGGCGACAGCGTCGTCGTGTAGGACGCCCAGTCGGCCGAATCGTAGGGATGGCAGAAAGGGCCTGAGCACGTCGATCACCTACACCTATGCGACAAATGGCGGCACCTGCGCCACGGCCTGCCATTATTCGCGCACGCCGCAGTGGGGCCGCGCGTCGACGGGCTGCAATTTCTGCCATCCCTACGATT
>JAFNGD010000032.1 GCA_017885365.1 Nitrospirota bacterium | reverse complement strand
AGGTGAACCTGGCCGTGGGAATGGTGTTGTGCATATTCACTGCGAACATCGTTAATACCGACATGTCTAAATATGGTGCGCCGTTGCTGGTCACGTTCGATGAGCCGCCATGGCACTGGCCGCACACCGCCTGAATGCCGAGGGTGGGCACCGGAACTCCCGGCTCGAAATGACAAACGACGCAGGTTCCCGGCGCCCCGCCGCCCGCAGGAGAGCCCACCGGGTGGTTGATCGTGGTCAGGTTCTCGAAGGTATGGCACGACCTGCACGAGTCGGTGGTCAGGTTGAACTGCGGGGTGCCTGGCGCCGTATGACAGGACATACAGTCCCCGCTGTGGTGGTTTGTTCCCTGCACGACGGGCTGAAGATCCGTTCCGGGAATTTGTGTGCCGTGACAGGACAGGCAGGACTCCGGCGTCGAGGTGAACTGCGCGAAACCGGGATTCGTATGGCACGCGGTGCAGCCGCCGGAATGGTGATCTACCCCGGGGTTGATCTGCGGGGCCGTGGGATCTCCTCCGCCTGTATGACAGCTTGTGCAGGCCGTGGGCCAGGGGCTCCCTGCATGCATGCCCGCGGCCTTGGTCGCCAGTAACGTCTTTGTGAAGTAGTGCTGCGCAGGACGCTGCGCGGGATCGGAATTGCCGTGGCACTGACCGCAGCCAAGATTCAGATCGATCCATACCGCATTCGTGTAGGTCCCGGCCGTTGCCGTGAACGCTGTTTTCTGTCCAGCAGCCCACTGGGTCTGGCTGGGGAACATCGTATAGGAGGCGTTGGTGCTTATCCTCCAGATATGCGAGCTGCGGCCTTCTCCATTGTTCGGCTTGGGCATATGACATTTTGCGCATGCTGCCGGTATGTTCGTCAGGTCGTCCAAAGGCGTTCCCGGACCGCTGGGGTGATATATCGTAGACAGACCCTGCGCACTCCCCTCCTGGTGGCAGTCAGGACAGACTTTCTTGAACGGCGCGGCAGCATTTACCGCGGCAACCGTGCTCTGGTGAGCATCGTGGCAGGTGGTGCNNTCCTCCCTGCAATACGGTCCATATGCCGGCGTTCAGTTCACAACGCGTTTGGTCAAATGTGCACCCGCTGACGTCGTTCCAGGAGCCTCCCGCGGATTCGCAACCGGACTGATCGTATACTCCGTATCCGTCCAAATCGCAGGACCCGTACGAAAAACTGCTATTGTATTTTGTCGGATTATTTATCTGCTGGAAGTTTCCGGTAAACTTGCCGTGAACACTGTTCAGGTACTCCATGCCAGTCGAATATCCAAAAAATACCGGTGCATAGCTGCCGTCGGATCGGCCGACCTCAATCGCGGGAAGCGTATAGGTCGGTTCGGAAACGGGAAGAGCGCCGTTGTCGGTAAACGGCGTGGGATGAATATTTGCGCCGAGTCCGCCGCTGGTATACGTTATTGTATGCTCCTGTCTGTGGCATTGAAGGCATAACGCGGTTGCATCCACCCCCTTTGGAACCGTTGGTCCGGAAACAAAATGACGCGTCGCGTCATGGCATCGTTCGCACTGAACGCCTTCCATCGTCTGACCACTAGTGAAACCAGTAGCCCAGGAAACCGTTGTAGCCGGCCCATTACCGTCAGGATCGAAGTTCACATACCCGTTGATGCCCGGGTAGGTTTTTTCAGGGGGACGTGTCGTCGAGACTGCGGTGTTGAGGGTCATGCCTGTCGTATGACATCGCGCGCAGGAGTACAAGCCGCTATTGAAAACAGCGCCGGGTGCGGCGATGCTTGTGCTCGGGTCATTGAACGCCCCCGCTCCCGCTATTGTATTCATCCAACCGCCATAAATGTAAAAGAGCGAGTTATCGGCTGATGTCCATGTGCCTCCGGCGGATTGACAGGCAGATTGATTCGGATACCCCGATAGCGAGCATGAACCATCAAGCAAAGGAGGATGCGTGGTAGAGGTGCCGAGCGATATCGGTCCTAGTGTGTTCCAGAAAATGGCACGACCTGTTGAGTCCGTATCATAGGTCAGTCCGTCAGGCCCGTTCCAAAAAGAAAAAACTGTGGCTTTTCTCAAAATATTCCTATGACCTGTCATCAGGTAGCCTGTTTTATCGGGCGCGGGAACGACGCCGCCTAGTTTGTGACAAACAAAACAGGCGCTGCCACCGGCGTTGATATACGACCATCCTCCGGCCGGACCGGGTGTTGCTCCATCTCCGAAGTATCTCTGCCCGCTCACCGCCTCGGCATCCACGGAATATATGAGTGAGAAGGCCAAAACAACAAAGACTGCCATAGAGGAGAATAATTTATTTTTCATTCGCACCTCCCGTTGAATTTTAGGCTATACAATGTAGCAGACCGCGGTTTCGTTTATTATTGTTGTTAAAAAATGCAATTATCATGCTATGACTGTGCGCTAGGATACGCACAGTGAAAAATCAGCATCACATCATAACCCACTGATATAATATAAAAAAATTAATTTATTTTCTTTAACTTAAATTATAAATGCATCATGAATATTGGTTAAAAAGCGGACAGAGTGGCATTTACACCATTTTCGACATTATACCATCTTTTTTACCTTTCTTGTTCTCGACGATCTCGATCCGTGTGTTTTTCCTCAATTCCCATTCCCACTTCCGCATTCTTTTCTCCTCGGCCCCTGCCCTGACTTTCTGCTCGATCATACTTTTCGCCGCTTCGAACGTCATTTGCTGGTTGCTGGAATCTTTCGTCCGGCCTTATCCTTTTGGTAGCCATATGGCATGACATCCAAGGGAACACTGCCGTAATGAAGCAAATGGGTACCGGGCGGAGTATCATGACAACCGGAGCATGACGCTGTTTGTTACGGCGTCAGGGAGCTGAAGTTGGCCGTGACCGAAGCGCCGCTCACGATAACGGTCGCAGCAGGAACGCTGAAGGTGACGCCGGTCTTGACTGCCGTTATCGTGTAGGTCCCGTTCGCAACGTTCGCGAACGTATAGTTCCCGCTCGGATTCGTTGATCCCAGAGCCTTGAACACGCCGTTCAGCCTCAGGGTCAAGGATGCGCTCCCGATCGCGGTGGTGCCGTTGCTCTGCGTGACCTTGCCAGCGATGTTGATTGTATCAGCCACACCGAACGCCCGGATTGTCGGTACCGTGACATTGGTCGTACCATCAACAACGATGCCTGTCGCAGCAGGAACGCTGAAGGTGTAGCCGGTCTTGACCGCCGTCATGGTGTAGGTACCCGGCGAAACGTTCGGGAACGTATAGTTCCCGCTCGCATCCGTCGTTGCCAGATACGATTTCGCGCCGCTCAGCGTCATGCTCACGCTCGAAAGTGTAGAGCCGGTCGCGCTCGTAACGAGGCCCGATACGGTAACCGGAATGATCGTTACGCTGGCCGACGCGCTTGCGGTCGTCATATTGATGCCATTATCGCCGGAATCCGTAGCGGAAACGGTCACCGTGTAAGTGCCGGAGTTGGGGTATGTATGGCTCAGGGAGCCGGGACCAGCTGCTGCCTGGCTCGTTGTGATGTTTGTGCCATCGCCCCAGTTTGTCCTGATGGTATACGGGGCGACACCACCGCTCACAGACCAATTAACTGTTGGTGAGAAGCCGTTCGGCGTCACGGTCAATCCGGTACCCAGTGACGTAGGATTGGAGGCCACGTATTTCGGCGTGACCGCTTGTGATGTACTGTTACTTTGGCCACTGCTGGAGGCGACCGTCAAGGTCACCGTCGTTGTCGCCGAGCTGATGAAGGTATGGGATGCGGTAATGCCGGTCTCGCCGGTGCTCCAGGAGTAGGTGCAGGTGGTGCCGGCCGGGCAGGTGCTGGCTGATGCGTCATACAGCACTCTGTAGTCCTTGGTCGTATCCGTGTTCCAGGTGAACCTGGCCGTGGGAATGGT
>JAFNGD010000031.1 GCA_017885365.1 Nitrospirota bacterium | reverse complement strand
GCGAGATGTTCGGGAATGTGGCTCAGTCGCCTCAGAACGAGGCCACGCCGTTCAATCCCCGCTCCATCTACGGCATATCCAAGGTCGCCGGGTACTATCTCGTCAAGAACTACCGGCAGCACTACGGGCTGTTCGCCTGCACGGGCATTCTCTACAACCACGAGTCGCCCCGCCGTGGGTACGAGTACGTGACTCGCAAGATCGTCTCGGCCGCGGTCAAGATCAAACTCGGCCTGCAGGACCGACTGGTCCTGGGGAACCTCGACGCGTACCNNTCCGGCATCCTGTTTAACCACGAAAGTCCGCGCCGCGGCCTGGAGTTTGTCACGCGCAAGATCACCCACGCCGTCGCGCGGATCAAGCTGGGACTGGCGGACGAGCTGCGCCTGGGCAACCTGGATGCCCGGCGCGATTGGGGCTATGCGCCCGACTATGTGCACGCCATGTGGCTGATGCTCCAGGGTAATATACCCGACGACTTCGTCGTGGCGACCGGGGAGACCCACAGTGTCCGTGATTTCGCCCAAGCGGCCTTTTCGTCGGTAGGCCTTGCGTATGAGAAATACGTGACGGTCGACACCAGCCTCTTCCGTCCGACCGAAAATGTACTCCTGACCGGGGACCCTTCGAAGATCGTCGACCGGTATGGATGGAAGCGGACGCTCTCGTTCACCGAGATCATCGCCGAAATGATCGAGAGCGAGATGCAGCTGCACCGGCGATCGTGACCGCCGTGGAGAGAAGACCTGCCATGCGCATCGGATTGAACATCGTCGGCCTCCCGCTCGGAGCGTGGGGAGGAGTGGAAACCTATTTCCGCAATCTCCTCCATTATCTCCAGAAGGTCGATTCCGGCAACGAATACACGCTGCTCATCGACGACAGAAACGTCACCCAATTCCCGCTATACAACCCATCCTTCTCCCGTCAAATCTACCGTTTTGCGCGGCCTTCCTTTCCGTGGTATGTGCGGGCCGCGCTCCGGCGAACGCTCCATTACGATGTTCTGAAGCCGTTCCTGAACCGGGTCCCCCTCGACGTCATCCATCATCCCTTCTCATTCCTGAATCCCCGCGGTCTGGCGACGTCGTCGGTCCTGACCTTCTGGGACATGCAGGAGGAGTTCTTTCCCGAGTTCTTCTCAGCCACCGTGCTGCGCTGGAGGCAGCGGATGTACCGCCCCTCGGCGGAAGAGGCGACGAGGATCATCGTGAGTTCGGAATTCACGAAACAGTGCCTGGTGGAGCGGTACCGCATCGTCCCGGACAAGATCGATGTGATCTACACGGGCTACGGACCGGAATTCCGCGTCATCGACGATCCAGAGGACCTGGACCAGGTCCGGCAGAAGTACGGGCTATCCCGGCCGTTTCTGTACTACCCGGCTGCCTCGTGGCCGCACAAAAACCACCGGACACTGCTTGCAGCCCTGCGGATCCTGTGTGATCGAAATGACTTCGACGGACAGTTGGTGCTTACGGGGATCGCCATGCAGGCGCACGGCGATATGCTTAGGGATATCGAGCGCCTCGGCCTTGGGGAACGCGTTAAAATCCTCGGATACCTGCCCTACGGGGAGCTGCCGTTCCTTTACAACCTCGCGCGGCTGATGGTTTTTCCGTCGCTTTTCGAGGGATTCGGGATACCGCTTGTGGAAGCCCTGGCATGCGGCTGCCCGGTAGTATGCGCGCGCGCTGCTTCGATTCCCGAAGTCGTCGGCGAAGCCGGCGTGACCTTCGACCCGCTCTCAGCGGAAGACATGGCCGACAAGGTCAACTCGGTCTGGCAGGACGACGGCAGGATCAGCGACATGAAGATCCGGGGCCGGGAACGGGCAAGGATATTTGACTGGGAGACCACGGCACGAAAGACGGTAGCCACCTATGAGCGCGCAGGCCGTGCATAATACGACGAGACCGGACAGGACCGCGCCGAAGCGGATGGAGGGGGGGAACTAGGACCAGCGGAGGCCTCTCACAAGGCAGAAGAATGATATCATGCGAATACTTTACGACCACCAGGTTTTCAACTGGCAGCGCTACGGCGGCATATCCCGCTATTTCTACGAATTGATCACCCGCATGACTGCCGAGCCCGACGTCGATATCTCGTTGTTCCTGGGGATGCATGTCAATCGGTACGGACTTGAGCGCTACCGCGGGTCCTTTGTCGATTTTTGGGGGATTCGGCGGCCGGCGATCCCGAGGACGAATAAGCTTTTTTCCGGCGTGAACCGGCTGCTCTTTCCGCGTTTTCTTCGGCGGTCTCGTCCCGATATCTACCATGCGACCTACTATGCACCTCAGGGAGGGCAGTTCGACGGTGCACGGATCATCACTGTCTATGATATGATCCATGAGCGGTTCCCCTCCGCTTTCCCCTGGTATGATAGAACCGCCCGGAACAAGCGGTCCAGCATGGACCGGGCCGATGGGATCATCTGCATTTCCGAATCGACGAAACGGGATGTCATGGAGCTAGTCGGGATCCCCGGGGACCGGATCACCGTGACATACCTGGGGAGCTCTCTGAACGCAGCAGTGACCGACCCGCCGCTCATTGAAGGGTCCTACATTCTCTACGTGGGACAGCGGGCGGGATACAAGAACTTTGAACGGCTTGCGCAGGCTGTTGCGCGCTCGGAACAGGTCCGGCGGAACTTCCGCATCATCTGCTTCGGAGGCGGACCCTTCACGAAAGGGGAACGGGAGCGCGCTCTGTCGATCGGCATCGGGCACATCGTGCAGCACATTACCGGCACCGATGCTGTCCTGGCGAATCTCTACAAGTACGCTGCTGTCTATGTCTGTCCTTCCCTCTACGAGGGATTTGGCATCCCGACGCTGGAGGCGATGCAGATGGGCTGCCCGGTCCTGGTAAGCAGAACTAGCTCGCTTCCCGAGATCGCGGGACCGGCGGGATGCTATTTCGATCCGACTGATAGCGATGATCTGTCGGGCAAATTGGAAAAGATCGTCCTGGACGAAGGGGTCAGGGGCAGATTGACCGCTCTTGGTCTCGCACAAGCGCAATTGTTCAGCTGGGACCGCTGCGCGCGTGAGACCCTAGATTTCTATCGGAGCCGGCTTGCGCGTGACGCAGGCTGATGACATCTGCCCGGAAGGACAAGGCCGCTTGATGGTGACGACGCTGGCTGAATATAAACAGAGAAGACCGCATCCGCACCGTCAGGAAGGCGGACGGTACCTGCGTGGTGAGCCCCTGCTCCGGGGAGAAGCCGTACAACCGCTGATCAGCGTGGTGACCGTCGTGTTCAATGGTCGTGACGGACTTGAAGAGACCGTACGCAGCGTCCTTGCGCAGACGTACCGGAACATCGAGTTCGTCGTCATTGACGGCGGTTCCACGGACGGCACGCTTGATGTCATCCGGAAGTACGAACGCACCATCGCATACTGGATGAGCGAGCCCGATGACGGGATCAGCGATGCTTTCAACAAGGGCCTTTCGGTAATCGGGGGCGAGTGGGTAGTCTTTCTCAATTCCGCCGATACGTTCTCGGGACCGGAGGTACTCGAAGCAATGGCAGAGTATTTTCCTGTGGCACCGGTCATATCCGGTTTCGCTCGGTCAGGACGGAAGATCATCCCCAAGAGGGTCTTGCGGAATTCCGATCCTCCGACCGTGCGTGCGATGCTATCGCATCAGGCCTCGATCGTCCGCACAAGCCTGTTCGAGACCTATGGCCTCTTTGATACATCATACCGGATGAGGATGGATTATGAGTTCTGGCTGCGGGTACTCCGGAACGAGCGGTTCCATTTTCTCGACCGGGTCCTGGTGGAATTTGCAGCGGGTGGGGCCAGCGGAAGGAACTGGAAGCAATATATGGTTGAAGAGCTTCGAGCCAACAGGAAGAACATGGGCATATTCCATTTGATCAGCCTCTCGCGCATTCTCTTCTATCTCGAGCGATATCTCGGGGTCGGTCGTGCCTCGTAAAGACAGCTGTTGTTTACGAACGCCGGATCGCGGCGCGTGTCCTTTCAGAACCTTGTTCTTTTTCTCAATACCGACCCGTAGACGGTCGTCGATTTTCTGCCAGATGCCGACTGGCACGGCCGCCGTCAAGGTTCCCCGCGGCTGTAACATGGGGCATCGTCGGGACCTCTTCCTGAAGGCGGGCGGGTTCAACGAGCGCTTTCGCGGCAATGCATGGGGATTCGAGGCCGATTCGGCTCCGGATGGCGAAGGCGAGCAGATGGTGAAGGTATGTTGGCGATGCGATCGTCGTTCATCAGGAACTACCCACCGGAGGAAGTCGCGACGCGACCGGCGGGCAGTGGTTCGAGGATTTTCTCGTCAATCATACATTGCTGATCAAGCAGCTTGGATCCCAAGCATGGCTCGGAGCACTCCCTCTCCTGATCAAGAAGCGGCTGTTCGGATGCCCCTATCACCTGGAAATCAGACCATGACCGACCGTTCCCTCAATTACGGCAGACGTCACATCGGACATTTATTGACGCTCTCGGGCGAGTTCAGGACCGTTCTGGACATGGGGGCCAACCAGGGAGCGACTGAAACGAATTTCTATGTGGACAAGACCGAAGGATAACAGCCGTCATCCTGAGCGCGGGAACCGCCTGCTCTGGTTCGTTGACCGCTACGCAGGAATACCGATCGTCGTGGCGCTTGGCATGTTGAGACGCAGTCGGATGGTCTCTGCCGACCGGGGATTCAACACGGTTGCGTTCCTCCAGACCGCAGCCATCGGCGATACGATCCTGTCCTCGGCAATCGTTCAGGACTTCAAAAAAGCCTTTCCCGCAGCGCATATTACCTTCTTTACCGGCGCATCGAATTATGAGATCGCATGCATGATCCCCGGCATCGATCGTGTCGTGAAACTGCCGATCAAGGACCCGCTCAGGGCCATTCGCTTGATCCGGAGCTCGGGTATGTTTGACGTCTGGACCGATCTCGGTCCGTGGCCGCGGCTCAATGCCATCTACAGCTTCTTTGCAAGAACCGCTCTCTCGGTGGGATTTCGAACGCCGCGTCAGTATCGGCACTATCTGTTCGACGTGGCGGTCCCGCATTCCTCTCAACGACATGAGCTCGACAACTATCGTGCATTGCTGCAGGCACTGGGGATTGCATCGACGACAAGCCTCCCGGCCGTGACGGTCGATGCGATCACGCCCATGCCGAACAACGTCGTCATGCACCTGTTTCCTGGCGGATCGCGTTCCTTCCTGAAAAAATGGCCCGACGACTTCTGGATCGAAGTGATAGATCAGGTGACGGGGAAGAACATGACCGTGTCACTGACGGGCACGGCTGGCGACAGGGAAAGGGCCCTCGCCATCAAGGACAGGGTCAGGAACCGGGACAGGGTGGATGTGGTGGCGGGTTCCTGCACGTTACCGGACGTCGCACGCCTGCTTGCGGCATCCCGGCTGACGATCAGCGTGGACACGGGGATCATGCACCTGGCCTCTGCCTTGCGCTGCAACCTCATTTCGCTGCATGGGCCGACGTCGCCAAAGCGGTGGGGACCGTTGAACGAAAATGCCATCGCGCTTTCTAGCACCATGCCCTGCGTCCCGTGCCTCAGTCTGGGTTTTGAGAGCGACTGCCCTCGTGCCGCATGCATGGAAGATATCACCGTGGATCAGGTTCTATCGGCCATCGGAAAGTTTCTCTCATCATGAACACTCGTAACTGGCGGAGCTATATCGCCCCTTCCTTCTTCACCACGACAAATACCGTTTTCAACAAGATCACGATATCCAGCCACAGGTTCCAGTTCCGCACGTACCAGGAATCGAGCGAGATCCTGTATCCGAAAGATGTGTTGCTTCTGCCGCTCACCTGCCACAGGCCCGTTATCCCCGGGAGTACGCTGAAGCACAGGTCAGCACTGTCCTTATAATACCGTTCGATCTCTTCTTGCGTGACCGGTCTCGGCCCCACCAGGCTCATCTCGCCCTTCAGGATGTTCAGGATCTGGGGAAGCTCGTCGAGAGAGGTCTTGCGCAGAAAGCTCCCGACCGGGGTAATGCGCGGATCGTCCTTCAGCTTCCGGTACTCCGCCCATTCCTCGCGTGCCTTCGGGTCCGCGTCCAGAATGCCCTGCAGGCGTTCATCGGCGTCGCGATACATGGTCCTGAACTTGTAGCAGAGGAATGGTCTGCCGCCCTTCCCGATCCGGGATTGACGGTAGATGGACGGCCCCGGCGAAGTGAGCCGGATGAGCAGGGAAATGATCGCCAGCGGCACAATAAGGAACAGGGACAGCATGCCGCCTACCAGGTAGTCGAACATGCGCTTCGTTAGATTGTTCAGTGGCTCGGCAAGGTTGTTCTTGATCTCCAGTGCGAACGCCTGGGTATGGAAGAAGTGGCGGAGTTCGGTGCCGATGACCGCCATGCCGGCGTAATCGGGGAAATAGAGGACGCTCGCGGCCTTGTGCTGAAGACGGGTGACCAGGCTGTTCAGCTCACCCTTGTCCCGTTCGGGAAGGGCGATGACTACGTCGTGGATGTCGGCTCTGCCGAGGTAACGTTCGATGCGGTCGAGATGACCATGTACCTTGACGCCGTCGATGCGGGCGGTCCCTGTCCGCGCCGGTTCGTCGAGGAACCCGATCACCTCGTACCCGAGGTTCGGTTCCCCCCGCAGCGCTTTCAGGGCGAGCAGTCCCGTCTCGTTCGCGCCGAGGATCAGCACCTTCCGCTTGAGCAGGCCGGCGGCAATGAGCCAGCGTTTGCAGGATATCCTGAGGAGAGGGAACACGATGAGGGAGATCATGCCGATGAACACCACGACGGTACGAGACACCGACGCCCCGATCTTTCCGATGAACACGATGGCAAGGATCGCCAGGGTGGAGAATAAGGCCGCTTTCCACAGCAGCTTCACCTCGTCCCAGAAAGTGAACCGGCGGGTGTAGGCGCCTTCATAAGCCAGGATCGTGATCCAGACGGGGAAGAACCACCAGGCGTAGCTGATATCACGGGAAAATTCGGGAAAGACGGGAAGAAGGGAAGGGATGATGTCGCGCAGGGTGATCGCGAGAACAGCGATCAAAAAAAGAATGACAATATCGGAGAGAAACAGTATAATTGTGCCCAATCTTCTGCGGTAAGAACGCATGGAGTATGCCCGATAACCTTCTGGATTTATTGCTATTCTTAAGTTTATGCAAGCGAGTCATACTAGCACAGCCGTGGTTAAAAGACAAGGAGACCGGATGCGGCATCAAGCCTCATTCCAAGGCGCAGGGTGGCCGGCGAAGGTAACCGATTGAAGCGGGTCCTCGTCACCGGCGGCGCGGGCTACATCGGAAGCCACGTCGTGAAGGCCCTTGGAGAACGGGGGTTCCCGGTCGTGGTCCTGGACAACCTGTCCACAGGCCACCGTGACGCGGTCCTTTATGGCGACCTTGTCGAGGGAGACCTGTCCGACGCGGCCCTGCTCGACCGCGTCTTCGAACAGTACCGGCCCGACGCGGTGATGCACTTCGCCGCGTTCATCGAGGTTGGCGAGTCGGTCCGGGACCCGCTGAAGTATTATCACAACAACGCGGCAAACGCAGTCAACCTCCTCTCTGCAATTCAGCGGTATGGCGTGGAGAACTTCATCTTCTCCTCGACAGCGGCGGTATACGGCACACCGGAGAACATGCCCATCCCGGAGACCGCCCCGATACGGCCGATCAATCCCTATGGACAGGCGAAGGCCTTTGTGGAGAAGGTCCTGGAGGATGTTGCCGGCACTGGCCGCATGCGGTACGTCTCGCTCCGGTACTTCAATGCCGCCGGCGCCGATCCGGGCGGCAGGATCGGAGAGCGACACCACCCCGAATCGCATCTGATCCCGCTGACGCTCAA
>JAFNGD010000030.1 GCA_017885365.1 Nitrospirota bacterium | reverse complement strand
CCGGCATGCTCGGTCGTCCTCAGTACATTTCGGAAACTCGCCCTGCGGGCGCAGACATCCGAAATGTTTTACCCTCGGACTCGATCGCCTGCCGGGAATGTTCGAATGGGGATTCTGGAAGACCCGAAAAGCAAAAGGACGCATCGGATCTTATCCGTGTTCATCCGTGGTCAATTGTAGCGCTTTTTGTTTCTCTTGGGTAATTGGAGATAACAGAGTGAATCCAGTTCGCGCGATCATCGCTGACGATGAAGAGGCCTTGCGGGACCACCTTAGGAAGAAGCTGTCCCAGCTCTGGCCCGACCTGGAGCTCGCGGGCGAAGCGCGGGACGGCGAGGCTGCTCTCAATATGATCCGGGACCTCAAGCCGGACATCGCGTTCCTGGACATCAGCATGCCGGGGATGTCCGGCATCGAGGTGGCGAGGGCCGCAGCAGGCGCCTGCCTGTTCGTGTTCGTGACGGCCCACGACGAGTTCGCCGTCGAGGCGTTCGAGCGGGAGGCGGTGGACTATCTCCTGAAGCCCGTGACGGACGAGCGGCTCGCAAGCACCATTCGCCGGCTGAAGGAGCGTCTTGCGGCGGCGCCGGTCCCTGATCTGTCAGGCGTCCTGGAGCGGCTGTCCAAGGCTTTGCCGAAAGCGCCAAGCCATCTGCAGTGGATAAAGGCCCAGCACAAGGATGGCGTACGGCTGATCGCCGTCANNTCTATTTCTTCCGCGCCACGGACAAGTACACCACGGTCAGGACACGGGAAGGCGAGTTCCTGATCCGGAAAACGCTCAAGGTGCTTGAGAGTGAGCTCGATCCTGCCCAGTTCTGGCGCATCCACCGCGCGGCCATTGTGAACGCCCGCCTGATCCAGAAGGTGGACCGGTCCCTTGCCGGCATGCGCACAATCCGCTTCAAGGACCTTCCCGACAACCTTACCGTCAGCCGCGCCTATGCGCATCTGTTCAAGCAAATGTAATTGAAAGACAAAAGGCGAAAGGCGTTAGGAGTAAGGGGTGAAGGGTGAGACGTGAAACGTGAGACGTGAGATAAAGTGTCATTGCGAGCCCCGATAGAGGCATCGGGATAAACTCCGCGAAGCAATCTCGCAATCGCCCAGCTTTACAGACAAAGTTTATTGTGACACAATGGCGCTGTTCGTTCATGTGCTGGTTCCACGAACGTGCTGGATCGAATGTTAGCCGTGAATCCCGCATAATCAAGAATCGCTAGGCCAGGGAGTGATGACCATGAATAAAGAATCGATAGCACTGGAATTGATCAAGGACACGCGGCAGACGATCCGAGATATTCAGGCGCGTGTTTACAATTTGTCGACAACGTTTGTAATATCTTCGTTTGCGATAACAGCGTTTGTTTGGGAGAAGCTAAAAGGGTTTGTGGTGCCCATTACCGTTTGCTCTGACGTAATGATCGCAGTGGTATTGATCTACCTGTACACCAGGATCTATGAAGAGCACAAGCTTGTTCGATTGGCCCTTGAGAAGCACGAACAAGTTTTAATGAGCCTCTTGGACGGGTTAAGCGTGACGTCCGAGGATATTGTTGCTCCGGCCCCAGATATGAACCGAAAGCCGGCGTTCTCGATCGTGCGCGAGGTCAATCTATTTCTCTGGTCAGCGGCTATCATAATCATCAAGTTAGCCGTAGTTGTCATCCTCGCTCAGCAACTAAAGGGATGCGGCTCGAAATGCAATTGAAGGTGCCCACGCTGGCATCGGGTCGCTCGTGGGTGAGAGCCTTTAGGAAAAGATTTTCTTCCTGAAGTTGCTAGAGTCCCCTAATCTCCTCTGAAAGGACTGACCCATGACTGAGCTGACATTGACGACCTTCCTTACCCTTGATGGTGTCATGCAGGCGCCCGGCGGTCCAGGCGAGGACGAGAGCGGGGGCTTTCCTCACGGCGGTTGGCTCGTTCCCCACGCTGACGAAGATATGGGGACGACCATGGTCGAGATATTCTCCAGGGCGGACGCGTTCCTTCTCGGACGAACGACCTACGACATCTTCGCCGCCTATTGGCCGAGGATCACCGATCCCAACGACCTCATTGCCAACAAACTGAATTCGCTTCCGAAGTACGTTGCCTCGCGTACGCGTACCACGTTCAGCTGGAACAAAACCTCGCTGGTTCGGGTCGTCGTGAAAGAGATCGACGACATCAAGAAGCGCTATCCACGAGAGGTCCAGGTCCACGGGAGCTGCAGCCTCGCCCAAACGCTGATCGAGAAGGACCTCATCAACGAATCCAGGAGCGAGCGTATTCCCCGTAGCTAGCTGTGGGATTAGCGAGCGATTAGAATAAGTTATTACTACCCTGAGGATCGAAGATTCCCTTTAACTTGCTGCAGGGAGCTTCAATACCGGCTGTTGACCTTTCCGGTGGTCCTCGGTACCGGGAAGCGGCTCTTCGNNGTCAGTGTCTACCGTCGCGCGGGGAGTCTCAAGACCGGCTCGTTCGCGCTTGATTGAGATGGCAACCGCTGGACATGTGGTGGACGTTGTTCTTAAACAGCATTACTTCCGGGAAGCAAAGCATAGATAGAATGTCCCTGTAGATTCCTGATTGATAACGTTCCATTGTGAGTAAAGATGCATATCAGAAAAAGCACTAGCGAAGATTTCGAGCAGATATATGCATTGCTTAATCAACTCTGGCCTGGTGCGAAATTGAGCAGGAGGAAGCTTCGCATTGCTTTCAGGCGCGCTTTGCGCTCTGACCACCAGCATTATCTCTGCGCGGTCGACAATCAAGTCATCATTGATCTCTGCACGCTCAGCATGAAAAGCAGTCTCTGGCAGCAGGGCACCATTGCACATATCGATGAACTTGTCGTGGATCAGGTGTATCGTGGACGCGGAATAGGCACAGCCTTGATGAAAAAAGCCTTTACGATCGCAGGCAAAAGGGGATGCTCACAAATAGAATTAGATTCCGCTTTTCACAGAAAGCGGGCACACTCCTTTTATGAGCGGCTGGGGTTTGAGAACCGGGCATATGTGTTTTCCAGAAAGCTGACGTGATCACCGAAAGCATGAGCCCTATGAGCACTATCAAGAATATGGCGCTACAGCTGGAAGCCGCAACAGAAGAAGATCTGGAACAGATATTGCGGCTGCAAAAGAGGGCGTTTTCCGGCCAGGCATTGATCTACAACGACTTCAACCTGCCGTCGCTCACGCAAACACCTGATAACCTCAAGAAGGAATTCACCTCGAAAACAATTTATAAAGTGACAACAGACGGAAAGATCATCGCAAGCATCCGATGTTTTGTTAAAGATCGTGCCCTCTATATAGAGAAACTTATGGTTGATCCAGATTTGCAAGGCAGAGGTATCGGGACAAAGATAATGCATGATATTGAAAATAGATATGCAGCCGTTGTAAATCGCTATGAATTGTCTACCGGGCATAAGAGCGCTCGCAACCTGCATCTGTATAAGAAACTGGGATACAAAGAAATACGACAGGAACCATTAAACGATAATTGCAACCTGATCGTTATGGAAAAGAGCGCCGTCAACGGCGCTTAGCGAGTTCTTCCCGAGGGTATGGATTTCCCCGTTGGATTCTTCGATCAAATGGGGGAAGGATCGATTGGCTTATGACTGAAGAAGCGCAGAGAACGGCTAAAATACAGATACGAGAAGCCACCGTAAGCGATATATTGCTCCTGGCTGTGCACTATCGGAAGATGTTCGAAGAGATATGGGCGAAGAAGGGCGAAACCATAGATAGTTCCCTCTCTGTGGAGATCGTGAGCGCGTATGTGAGGAAGCTGCGGCAGCAGCTGCCGGAAGGAACGTGCAAGGCCTGGGTGGTCGAAGAGGATCATCACATCATCGCGAGCGGGGCGATCTCATTCGTTAGTTTTGTGCCCACGCCAGCGGACCTTTCCAGTACTGTCGGTTACCTGCACAGCATGTACACGGAGAAAGAGCACAGGAACAACCAGTGCGCGGAGCGGATCGTGAAGCAAGCTGTGGCCTTGTGCAGGACGATGGGGATCAAGCGCATTCTTCTGAATGCAAGCGAGGCGGGACGGCCGATCTATGAGAAGATCGGTTTCCAGCTGGCAACGGATGTAATGAGATTGCTCCTGGAATGATGGGGTGGCAGAGATGTTATTTGGCCCCAGTGGTCTCCGTGAAGATAGGAGAGTGGAATGTTCCTCATAAGCGTATACGCGAGATGGATCTGGCGCCGCGCCGCCTATCGAACAGCCGTCGGCAGATATCGCGACCGGAACCAGCCGCAGGAAGGCCGCTTCACTGCCGAGGATATTCGCCTCGTCCTGGCCGCGGGCAGGCGTATCTTTGAAACGATGCTCCCGCAAGAGCGGCTGGAGCGATTCCAGACGCCCGGCAATCGGCTGAATGTGGTCATGGCCGTCCTATCACTCGCTCATCATCGGGCTTTCGTTGAGGCGGGCATCGAGAAAGAGTATGCCGTGGAGCTTATATCCGACACGGTGTGGAATGCCGGTCAATCCCTGTTCAAGCCCGTGTTCGTCCTCATTCGGCTCGTCATCCGCGACCCCCGGAAACAGATGAACGCTTTCCTGCAACTGGCAATGCGGTTTCCCTTTGATCAACCCGCGTCCGGATTCGGATACCGGAGGGAGTTCTGGACCGAGCCGACCAGGTTCTGCATGGACCTTCATCAATGCGCACAATATGACTACGTCAAAGAGTACGGCGAACCTGCCGATGCCGAAGTATTTCGCAAGGTATGGTGCATGTACGATTTTGCGGCAGCGCAAGCGATGACGCCGGGCGGACGGTACGAGCGCCGGCACACCCTTTCCGCGGGCGACAACGTGTGCGACATGCGGTGGTACGCCGGAGATCGGGCGGAACAGGATACGTGAGGGTGGGTCAAAAGGGTCATTTCTTTGACCTTGACCAATAGAGCAAGGATGAAGAAGCGACCCCTTAACTAAGGCTCATCGAGAACGACCTCGTTGATGAAGCCAGGAGCGAGCGCATTCCCCGCAGCTTGCTGCGGGGAGCTTCAATACCGGCTGTTGACCTTTCCGGTGGTCCTCGGCACGGGGAAGCGGCTCTTCGGCGCCGGCGCNNCCGGCAATGTTAAAGCTCGTGAGGTCCGGCACCACGAGCACGGGCGTGGTGGTCAGTGTTGACCGTCGCGCAGGGAGTCTCAAAACCGGCTCGTTTGCGCTCGATTGAACTAGCAGCTAAAATATTGACGGTAAAGAGGAGCAATAACCCATGACCAAGACGGTAACGAAAAAAGTAAGCATCCTGCTCATAGCGGTCCTTGCGCTGTCGTCGGGGTGCGCCACGCTCGTGCGGACCAAGCGCCTCGATATGGGGCCCTTCGGGGAGAACACCACGACGATGGTGAACGACATTCAGCTCGGCCTGCTGAACAAGAAGCCGCTCTACCTCAAGCCCTACCTCCAGGGATCCGACGTCGTTGAGTTCCAAAAACAGTGGCTCGACCTGCAGAAGGTCCTCCGCAGCATCGTCCTGTATTCGACGCAGGTCGTTGCTCTGTCACGGTCGAGCCTCAAGGGGCCGGAGAGGGCCGCAATGCTTGCCAAGTATGTCGAAGCGCTGACGATTCCGCTGATNNGTACAGAACTTCTCCCTTACGTCCTTCGAGAAGCTCCATGAACTGGCCCAGCGGGTGCTGCAGGAGACGCAGGTGCGCGTTGACATGAACTCAGCCGCGGTCCTGGAGAATGCCGCCCGTCTCAAGACGCTCCAGAACCGGTCCCTCACGAGCTACGCCCTCCTCGCTGAATACCGGATGGGGGATCCGAAGGCGCTCGATGCACTGCTCACGAACGATCCGGAATTGAAGCAGTACGGGAAAGCGGACCATTCCTTCGACGTGCGGAGCCTCGATTCGATGGAGAAGGTGGTGGTGGCGCGGCTCCAGACCATGGCGCTCCTGTTCGACCAGATCAGGCCGCAGCTCGAACAGTATCGCTCGGAGACCCGGGAGCTGGATGACCTGGTCCGGGCAAACGATGACACGTTCCGGAAGGCCCGCGTGACCATGCAGATGTGGGCACGCTCGCACGGAAACCTGGCGGCCGGGATCGATGTCCCGCCTCCCATCGACATGGCGAATGTACTGGCCGGCGCAGCGGACGCCGCGGCGAGGAAGGTCCTGACCATCCACTGATGACGGACCGGATCGCTTCGGAGCCCTTTTGGAAAGAACATGACAGGGAAAACAGGAACTATCGAGGTGGTGATCGCGATCATTCTGGCGCTGCTGGCCGGGACCGGTATTGCAGCGGAAGACGGCACTGCGCACGATGCGGTCAGTGCCGCCGAGCGCTGGCTCGCTCTGGTTGACCGGGGAGATTACGCGGAGAGTTGGGAACAAGCAGCGGCGAGGTTCAAGGCTGCAGTCACGCAAGATCAATGGGTGCAAACGGTCCAGCCGGTCCGCGAACAGCTCGGCACGATCATCTC
>JAFNGD010000029.1 GCA_017885365.1 Nitrospirota bacterium | reverse complement strand
GGCCGACGCGCGCGCCCTTGAGGTCCCGGGGCCAGAGCTTCCCGACGAGATCGAGACCGGTGAGGACCGATTTTTTCGCAGCCATGGCCGGATTATAGTGAGTATCGGCGGTGATGGCAACAGAAATTTCCCCGCGTGGTTGAAAAATCACGATGTCTCCTCTATAATAACGCCATGACGTACAAGGTCGTGGAGACAAGCACGGTTACAGACGAGGAGATCGAGCGCCTCGTGAACGATTGGGACGCGAAGGGCTACGCGTTCGCCAGCATACACTTCGTGACCACCCAGGCCTCCCGGCGTCCGGTGATGGCGTTCCTGTTCTTTACAGGGCCGGACGATGAAAAATCACCCGGCGCTTCGGTCAGGACCGGCGTATGACCAGCAATCCGCTCCGTCAACTCAAATCGGCGATCTTCGCGCTCGTCCTTCTCGTGCTCATCGGGTCGGCAGGCTATGTGGCGCTCGAAGGGTGGTCCTTCCTGGATGCCCTGTACATGACCGTTACCACGATCACGACGGTGGGGTATATGGAAGTGCATGCGCTCAGCCGGATGGGTCGCCTCTTCACTCTGCTGCTCATCGTCTCCGGCGTGACGGTCCTGTTCTATACGGTAGGCAAGATCGCCCAGGTGATGTTCGAGGGCCAGTTCCAGCGATATTTCGGGAGGATGAAGGTGGAAAAACAGATCGAATCGATGCGGGACCACTATATCATCTGCGGCTTCGGCAGGATCGGCTCGCTCATCTGCAAGGAGTTCGCGGCAAAGCCGCTTCCCTTCGTGGTCGTGGAGAACAAGCAGGACGTGATCGAGAAGCTCGAAGCGGAGGACCACCCCTACCTCCGGGGGAACGCCACGGAGGACGAGACCCTGCTGAAGGCAGGCATCAAGCGCGCCAAGGGGCTCATCTCCGTGGTGACGTCGGACACGGAGAACGTATACATCACCCTCACGGCCCGGGGGCTGAACCCCGACCTCTACATCCTTGCCCGGGCAGGCGAGGAAGGCTCCGAGGTCAAGCTGAAGCGCGCCGGCGCCAACAAGGTGATCTCACCGTACCACATCGGCGGGAGCCGCATGGCCCAGGCCATCCTGCGGCCGAACGTCGTGGATTTCATCGAGATCGCGACGGGACACGAACATTTCGATCTTCAGATGGAGGAGATCAGCATTCCTGCAGCGTCGTACTGCGTGGGTGAGAACCTGCTCTCTTCGGGTTTCCGCAAGCAGACCGGCGTCATCATCGTGGGCGTCAAGAAGGCCAGCGGCAAGATGGTGTTCAATCCTGACTCACAGACCCGCCTCGACGCGCTCGATACCCTGATCATACTGGGCGAGCCTTCAGCGATCACGAAGCTGGAACAGCTCGTGGCCCTGAAGAACGCCAACGACGCGGCAATGGACAGTACGCGGTAGCCGTGTCCCCGGGCCCGTGCGGCGGCTCGTGGTGCCCCGGTGCAGTTATCTTCCTCTTGCCAAGAACGAGGCAAGTGTCGTATAGTATGCGTGCTCCGGTCAAGGAGCATTGTTGGCCATGTCGTCATTTTGTCCGCACCTGCGGCGCGGAAACAAAGGATAGTGTGTCTATGAAATATCGTGCGGTCTCTCTGGTACTTGTCCTGTCACTGCTGTCTATTGCCGCTGCAGGCTTCAGCGGCTGCGGGCATACCAATACCCTGTCAGCGATCATCGTGACACCGACAACCCCGGTCGTTGCAATGGGGAAGACGCTTCCGCTCTCCGTTACCGCGATTTTTTCCGATGGGCTGATAGTGACATCGTGGTCCCAGGTAACGTGGCAATCAGACAAACCTACGGTCGCGACGGTCAGCGCTTCCGGTCTTGTATCCGCGTCCACGGTCACAACAGGTACCGCAGTGATCACGGCAACGGATATCTTCCATCCGGATATCACCCGCAGCGTCACGGTCTACGTCACCGAACTTCTTTCCTTCAAGATAGCTCCGCTGGACCAAATCATTAGCCTTGGCACCGTTTCATCCCAGGCATTTTCGGCAACCGGTGAATACTCGCAGAATACTCCCTCTGGCTGGACCTCCTCTTCCACCTGGCCGATAGTGGACCTGACGCAGCTGGTTTCCTGGGTCTCGTCGAGTACTGATGTTGCGGTGATCAGCACTGTTACGGGCACGCGTGGGATCGCTACGGCTGTCTATACGGGAACAACGGGAACAACGGGAAAAACGACGATCACTGCAGCGGACCCGGTATCCGGTATGACGGCAACCACGACCTTGACAGTTAACCCTTGACGGTTCACAAGGGTGAGCTGCTGCACGTCACTGGTCGGGTGGATCCAGGAGCGAGCGCTGAGAATAACGATAGTTCCCTAAGGATCGAAGATCCCCTGCGGCTTGCTGCAGGGAGCTTCACTGTCCGTCAAGGATACATCCGCCTTTATCCGGCGCATATCCGATCTGATCCGTGACAAATGCCGTTCGTAGTATCATGACGTGTTTGTCGAGAGAGATGAGGAACAGACCTTGCCCGGGAGGGAACCGGTGAGGGTGCTCATCATCAAGAACGTGACCTCAGAAGGCCCCGGCACCATTGAGGACCATCTCGGGGCCGCGAACATTCCTGTTACCCTCATCGACCTCGAACAAGGTCAAACCCTTCCGGACATCCAGGCCTATTCTCACATTGTCATCCTGGGCGGCCCCATGGCGGTCTATGAGATGGACCGCACTCCCTATCTCCGGGACGAGGCCCGTCTCATCGAGCAAGCGGTCAACGCGAATAAGTACGTCCTCGGCGTTTGTCTCGGAGCCCAGATGCTTGCCCACGTCTTTGGCGCCCGGGTCTATCCCGGCCGCACGAAGGAGATCGGCTGGTACGACGTGACGCTTACGGAAGAGGGGATGCATGATCCCTGTATGGCCGAACTTGCCGTTCCCGGAAAAAGCGTCGCCCAGGTCTTTCAGTGGCACGGCGACACCTTCGATCTGCCCGAGGGAGCAGCACGACTGGCGTTATCGGAGCTCTATCCGAACCAGGCGTTCCGCTATCGAGACCGGATCTATGCACTTCAGTTCCATATCGAGGTCACGCCGGGCATCGTTCACGGGTGGCTCAAGAACGAGAAGGGGATAGACGTTCCATTGATCGACACCCGGTCAAAGGAGATCTACGGACCCTATCTCACAAGGGCGGGAGGATTTTACCGGCGGTTCTTTGGAACGTGAGGGAGGGTAAAAACCCTCGTTTTTCCACGATGTTCCGTGCCAAAAGAATTGACAACGGCGGGGCATAAGCGTATAATTTTTCAGGTGCATTATAATGAAGGAAAACAGTAAACCCTACGTCTTAGCGCTGATCACGCTCCTCACCCTGTCGGCCTATCTTTTGGCCGACACTGTTGATGCCATGATCGGCAGGAGCCTTGATGCCTCCGCGAAGGTCGTACGTCCTCTGAACGAAGAGCGGGCAAGCATCGCGCCGCGCACGTGTACGAGGTGAATTCCACGGCCGTCGGCGAACTCGAGGGGCCTTTGCCTTCTCCGAACAACCCCCGCTCCAGGATCGAGGAATAGTCGGACAGTTCCTTGCGCGGCGCGATGCTTGCCCGCTC
>JAFNGD010000028.1 GCA_017885365.1 Nitrospirota bacterium | reverse complement strand
CCTTTTTCGACGGCCAGGTAGTTGAGAAACCTTTTCAGCAGGTCGCTTTGCATTCATTTTCCGTCAAGAAATCAGGATATTAATCTATTTCTATTGTAGGCGATTGAAGGGGGAAATGCAAGGAAGGCAGACGCTGAGAGTCGGGGCANNCTGCCATGGTCTTGACGAGGTACACGGAGCAGGACCCAAAGAACAACAAGACCCGGTGAGACGAATGTTGCGGAACCGCGATGTGAAGGAAGGTATCCCTTGTGAGGAAGGTTTTTCTAGGCAAGCGTCCGTTTACACGAACCCATGAAAGAACGGACGGACAGAACACCAGGCGTCCCGATGTCCCCGTTGATGGTGGCTCTGTGTTTCTAGAGGGCATCGGGACGCCACCAGGCGCCGCTGTCACGAAGGGGGTTTTCGTGGAAGGCTGTGTACTCCTGCATGCCGAAGGTCACGGGGACCCTGCGCGCTTCTTTCCTGGTAGAGGATCGGGATGAGAGGGACAAGAGGCGCGTCATTCGGCAGACAGACAGCGTCGCCGTTATTTCAATGATAGCAGTCAAGACGACCCTGTCAAGAGTCTTTGGGCGTATTTTCAGGAGTTGCAGATTATTGCGGCATGTTCGACCATGCCATGCCGGGAATGAGAGCAAGGCCCGTCAAACGGCTTTCATGAACCAAACAATTCCAGCGTCTCAGGAACCACTTCCGAGGAATCAACGTGCGTTTACTGTGTCAGGAGCGCGATCGCCTTGGTCCTGCTCTTCACATTGAGCTTGCGATATACGCGATAGAGGTGGGTCTTGACCGTCCGCTCGCTGATGTTGCTCATCTCGGCGATCTCGCGATTCGTGGCACCCTTCAGGACATGACTGAGCATGTCCATCTCACGGCTGGTAAGGGGCTGGAGCTCCGGCACGTGGGACTGGAGCAGCTCCGGAAGGAGCATCTGGCGCATGCTGATTGCCTTCTCGAGGACCCGCCGCTCGGCCCAGATCCCCCCTGCCGCGACGGCGCGGACTGCCTTCGCGATGAGCGCCGGCGGCGATGACGCCAGGAGATATCCCCGTACGCCGTGCCGGATGTCCTCGATGAGGACATCGTCGTCAGGACTCGTAGCCAGCAGCAGGATCAACCGGGTCTTCGGGGACCGGGTACGCAGGGCGCGCAGGAAACGCGGGAGACTGAACCGTTTCAGGCCTTCGGCATTCAGCAGCAGGACATCAGGGAGCAGTGTGAGCTGTTTGAGCGCGGTCTCCCGTTTTGAAACAGCGGACAGGACCGTGAGGTCCTCTTGCTCCCCGAATGCCGTAGAAAGGGCAGCGAGACGGGCCGGGTCATTTTCCACGATCATTATCGAGATCACGCTCACTAAGCAGCTCCTGAAGACAGATTTTATAGGGCCTTTTTGGGGAGGTTCTTTATGCTTGAGGTTCTTTATGCTTATTGTAGATGGTCGGTGGGAACTTTGTCAAGAATGGAAATGGACGTTTCGCCGGACATGGACATTTTTATCCAGGTCCGTTAGAGGGTAATTCCAAAGTCACGGAGCATCTCGCCCAGCAGGGAGAGCGGGAGCCCAACGACGTTGGAGTAACACCCTTCGATCCTCTCCACCAGCAGCGCGCCCCGTTCCTGGATCCCGTAGGCGCCTGCCTTGTCGAGTGGCTCACCCGTAGCAATATATGCAGTGATCTCCCGTTCAGACAGCGTCCGGAAACATACCTTGGTAACCGACGTGCGCATTACAGATCGCCTCGATGCCGCGTCCATCACTGCGAGGCCGGTGACGACCTCGTGCTCTCTGCCGGATAACATGCTCAGCATGCGCCGCGCGTCTGCGGCATCGACCGGCTTCCCGAGGATGGCATCTCCGATAACGACGATGGTATCGGCGGCGATAACGATGCCCATCTTCGCCCGTCCGGCGGCGACCCGGGCCTTGTCCAGTGCAACCCGGACAGCGTATGCTTCCGGTGTTTCTCCCGGGAGAATGCGTTCATCCACGTCGGCAGGATCCAGGGAAAAGGAAATCCCGATCTGTTCCAGTAATGCGCGTCTCCGTGGAGATTTCGACGCAAGGATTACGGCTGGTTTCATAGGCACCGAGGAGCGTTATGGTCCGTGGGAAGTCAAGCGATGATGGCAGGCGCAAAAAGAAAGGAACTGCCGGCCTGCCGCCGGCTGCGCCGGAGCATGACGATACTGCCTGCCCGCATCAGCCGGCCGATGGACCTGTTGACGGATGCGGCTGAACGCTTCTCCTCATGGTCTCCCTGAGGAGATACTGCCGGATCGAACTCCATCGTGAACTATACCTGGATTAATACGTAAGAACGTCGGTCAGGATGATTGAAAATTCCTGGGAATCAGTCCCCCCATCGCCGTCGTCCACCGTCACCTTGACCTTGATTTCGTTCCTCCCGGGAAACATGACGTCCTTGGGCAGCTCCCAGCGGATCTGACCGTTCGAGGGATCGATGGTCATGCCGTCGGGAAATCGTTCCAGCCGGTACTTGAGAACGTCGCCGTCTGGATCCCGCGCAGCCACCGCGTACGTATATACGCGGCCTTGCAGGGCCACCTGAGCAGTTGAGGTGATCTCCGGTTTACGGTTCTGCAGAAAAACGCTGTTCGAAATGACGGGCCCCCCGGAAGCCGCTCCGTCGGTAAAGTTGACCATGACCGACACGCTGTCTTTTTTGTGCAGCGCTGAAGTATCAAAGGTGTTTTCCCGTACCGGTTTGTCCACCGGGCTCCCGTTCACCCGCCATTGATAGGTATACGTGATTTCATCTCCGTCAGGATCGCTGCCCTGAGCGTTCGCGGTCATTACCGTGCCGATGTACGCCCTGTCCGATCCAAGCGTCACCGACGATACCGAGGGCGGTGAGTTCGCAATGACGACGGGAGACGTTGCGAACGACGTGCCGGCTGAGTACTGGTCTGCGGGAACCACCTCGGCATAGACGGTCGAGCCCTTGTGGAAGGGACCCGGCTGGAGAGAGCTGTTCGGACCGCTCTGGACGAGGGTGGAATCGACGTACCACCGGAATTCCATGGTCACGACATCCCCTTCGGGATCGGTGGCGGTATATTTTATATCCAATGCCGTATCGGCTGCAGGGAGTTCCGGAACGATGGTCGCGCTGCTGATCATCGGGGGTTTGTTGTCCGCCGGCCTGGCCATGCCGGTGACCGCTGGTCCCGTTCCAGGTGTTGTCTGCGCAGCGGTCCCTGCCGGT